>CAKZMA010000268.1 GCA_937127375.1 uncultured Coleofasciculus sp.
CTTGCTCGCTACATTGAGCATCTTGCTCGCTACATTGAGCATCTTGCTCGCTACCTATCTTGTTCACTACCTATCTTGCTCACTACCTAAAACACAACTGAAACCCGAAAACATACAGGTGTAGAGAACGATTAAAGGTTCAGTGCAAGATTCCAGTCAGCTATTCAGTAATATCAGAAATGATTACGATTTGCTTAATTCTACTCCTCTAAAATCTCAACCAAATCCTCAACCATCACATCAAAAGTGCGAGCCAACTTATGAATAGCCGTATAGTCTATCATAGCCAGTCCTGGTGAACGGGCATAATGTCTAACTGTGCTGTAAACTAACCCAGAGCGATCAGAGACTTCTTTGATCGTCCATCCTTTTTCTTGTGCAAACTCTCGAATTCGCAACCTGACTAAGCCCATACACTCTTGACAAGAGATAAGATTTTATCGTTTACTCAGAGAGTCTTCAGATAAAAGCGATCGCTCTCCCTCAAACAATACAAAACTTAATTTTTAACTCAATTAATTGTATCTAATTCCATTGCCGTAGACAATTAGGCGTGGTACAGTTCAATGTGGTGTAAAAGTACAGTAAACCGACCAAGTTACCGTAGATTAAATCGGTATACTATAAATCACGGAACTGGAAACAACCACAAGACGGGTAGGAAGACTGGGAGTTTAGGGAAATGGTAAGTGCGATCGCACAGAAAACTCAACTCGATCTAGAGGGGGTCAATCGACAACTCGTCGATGCCGATGCTACCTCAATGGTTAAATGGGCAGCCGAAACCTTTGGCGATGGTTTGGTGATGAGTACGAGCTTCGGCATCCAATCAGCGCTGATGCTGCACTTAGTCACTCGCATCGTGCCTGACATTTCCGTAATTTGGGTCGATACAGGGTATCTACCCCCAAAAACCTACAGATTTGCTGAAAAGTTAACCGAACAATTAAATCTGAATCTACACGTCTATCAGTCGCCCATTAGTCCAGCCCGTATGGAAGCCCTCTATGGCAGACTCTGGACAAAAGATGATCCCGAAGCGCTGAATTTATACGACTATATGCGTAAAGTCGAACCCATGCAACGGGCATTAAAAGACTTAAAAGCAACAGCATGGCTAGCGGGATTGCGGGCTCAACAGACACATCACCGTCAGACATTGCGTCCAATAGATATTCAGTCTGGGATTTACAAGGTATTACCTATTCTGCACTGGAGTAGCCAAGATGTCCATGAGTACATCACGAAACACAATCTGCCCTATCACCCCTTGCGTGAACTCGGCTATGCAACTGTAGGCGATTGGCACTCAAGCCGCCCAGTGACTACAGAAGATCAGCACGAACGCGACACCCGCTTCCGGGGAATTAAGCAAGAATGTGGTTTACATTTGCCAAAGACTCAAGGTGAAGCCCAGAGTCTCGATTCCAGTTCACTGTAAGGAATAAGCTGTTCTGCATTTAAATCTTAATGTCAAATCTTGTCCTCATGGTAATTCCTTCCCAGGACAGTTTTCTGGGCGCAAGCCTTGCGCCCCTACAAAATTCATCCAATTAGGTGTGCCACTATATGGCACAACCTCAATCATTCTAAAAAGCCTTCTTGGATCAGAAACTCTCTAGCCACCTCAGCCGGTTCGCGCTTTTTGCCACTCACTTCATAATTCAGTCGTCGCATCGTTTCATTCGTTAACTTGGGCGCTAGCTGATTCAGCGCGTCTCGAATTTCTGGATGCTTGTCCAGTGTTTCTTGACGCACCACTGGTGCAACTTGATAGGGCGGAAAAAAGTTTTGATTATCCTCTAATACAACCAAATTAAACGCGCTGATTTCACCATCAGTACCAAATGCCACAGCGACATCGGCTTGACCTTCGCTTAAGGCTTGATATCTTAACCCCGGATCAGTCGGAATAAATTTTTTAAGTTGAAAGTCCCCATACACTTGTTTTAACCCCGGTAATCCATCCTCACGTACCTCAAATTCTGGTGGACCAATCAGAGTTAATTGACTTGCCTGAGCAACCATATCGGAAATTGTTTTAATAGTATAGTCTTTCGCCCCCTCTGGCGTCATCACCAAAGCTTGCGTATTATTCATCGGTGCAGGTTCTAACCAAACCAGATTATATTTCTCCTGATAACTATCCGCCACTGTTTGATAAACCTGCTGCGAATCACTACTGATAGGACGATTTAACACAGTCAACAAAGCCGTCCCCGTATACTCTGGATATAAATCAATTTGACCACTTTCCAAACCCGCTTGCGCCACGGGTGTTCCGCCTAAATTTAGCTTCCGTTCGACATCAAAACCTTGGTTTTCCAGTACCAAAGCATACATTTCTCCTAAAATAAATTGCTCAGTAAAATCTTTCGATCCGACCTTAATTGCACTCCCACCCCCCTGACACGCGATCGCGAACAGCATCGTCAACACAGCCAGTCCAATCAGCGTAACAGTTCGACGCATTCGGGGCATAAATCTACCAAGTCTCAACATTCTTGTATAGTATCAAGAAACAGATCAGTTTCCTACTAAGTGGCTGCTGATCCAAAACTGAGACCGACACACCTCATCACTACTTTATAAAGTAAACATTAAGAAAATACCAATAGAATAACCAGTCAATTCCATTCTTTTTAATTCGTCCTGTGGACATCTAGACCAAGTCTAGTCCTAATGACCAATCACCGGGAAAGCTATACTGAATTTATAGTCATGCAGAACGCGATCGCGAATACTATGATTTGTCATAAAACTTGGATGCTAGCTTGTTTAAGCTCATGGATAACTCTAATTGGATTAACGATTTCACAGCCAGCACAAGCCGAGTCTTTGCTTGTCACAAATTTTAATAATGAAACTCAAATTAAAGATTTGGTAAAGTGTGGCTATGCCAAGGAACAAATTACCCTGAAGACTCCTGACAAAGAAGTCTTAAATCAATTAGACATTACACCAGGAAATAGGATTGAAGACTATGCCGCAACTCGTTGCCAAGGATACCGCCCGCCGATTCCGTTAATGGCGTTAATCCCTCAATCTACATTTGGCAAAACTCTCGATGAATATCCAACATTATATTTTTATATTCCGGACGTAAGTTTACAAAATGTGAAGGCTGAGTTTAGTTTCTACGATCAAAACTTAAAAACTATCATTTATGAAAAAGAAATACCACTACAAGCGAGTGATAGCATTGTTGCTGTTGATCTAGCCAATGCTCCAAATTTACCCCCCTTAGAGGTGGGCAGACCCTATTTCTGGTATTTCAGTATCATTTTTGATCAGTATGACCGCAGTGACAGCACTTATGTCGCGGGGTGGATACACAGAGTTACGCCAAATTCCCGAATTAATCAGGAATTAGACAGAGCTACACCTGAGGCGAAGCCTGCTATATATGCCAATCATGGGATTTGGTATGAAACTCTTGACAGTCTAGTCCAGTTGCGTTGTTCTGAGCCTGAGGATTCTACTCTAGCATCAAATTGGCAATCTGTATTGCAGCAAGTTGGATTATCCGACATTGCTAGAAAACCGTTGGCGCAATGTCATTCAGCCCTAATAGCCGATCAGTTTTCGGAATCGACGGAGTAACCTGAGTATAGGGGATCACAAGGAATCCATCCAGTTTAGCGCTAAGCTAATCTGGGATCAGTCGTGCCAGATTCATTACAACCAATACTATGGCGTGGGTATTTTCAGGACGATTAAGGGTTGAGCGGATAACGGTTGCGATCGCCGATTTGCCGCCGTCTTTGCAAGGAACCAAATTGGTACAGCTTACCGATTTACATTATGATGGTTTTCGCCTGTCGGAAGCAATGCTGGCGGAAGCAATTCAAGTCAGTAATCAGGCTGAACCGGATTTAGTGCTGTTAACCGGAGACTACATCACCTATCAGCCAGAACCGATTCATCAACTGGTACGGCGATTAAAATATCTGGAAAGTCGTGCTGGAGTCTATGCGGTACTGGGAAACCACGATATTTATCATCACCAAGCCAAAACCACAGTCACTGAGGCGCTAACCCGGATTGGCGTGGGTGTTTTATGGAATGAAATTGTCTATCCTTTAGGGAAAGAATTAGCCTTGGTGGGATTAGCGGATTTTTGGTCGCGTGAGTTCAATCCCGCCCCGGTGATGAACCAAATCGATCCTCAAATACCCCGTATCGTCTTATCTCATAACCCAGACACGGCTGAACCCTTGCAGGAATGGCGCATTGATTTACAACTATCGGGTCATACCCATGGGGGTCAAGTGGTAATTCCCGGATTTGGACCGATCGCCTTATTGCTACCGATTCTGCGGCGATATGTCCCTCGACCCCTGCACAAATGGATTCCCTTCCTGAGAGAATGTTATCGAGTGGTCGATCATTGGGAATGGGGTCAAGGAATGCATCAGATTGGTGCAAATCGTATGTATGTGAATCGGGGTTTAGGAACTTACGCACCTGGACGCCTATTTTGTCCGCCAGAAGTTACCATTATTACGTTGGCGAGGGCAAAGGGAACAGGAAACAGGGAACAGGGAATGGGCAAACAAGTATCACTAGAAATAGGTAACTAATATGTTGGGGTTCATCCGGTCAGATTTGGCTCAATTTACGGCTTACACTCCTCATCCAGGGGGAGATTCGGGTAAACCAATCACATCCCTCGATCGCGTGGATGCAAATGAAAGTCCTGATGATTTGCCCGTTGAGTTAAAAGAAAAGCTGACATGGACATATCAACAGGAGATTGAGGCGAACCGCTATCCCGATGGTTCTCATCAAGCCCTCAAAGACGCGATCGCGAACTATGTGACTGAATCGGCTTCTCTAGAAACACCCGTAACCTCTAGCCAAATCTCAGTCGGTAACGGTTCAGATGAACTGATTCGTTCTCTATTAATTGCCACCTGTTTACGGGGAGAAGGTTCAATTCTCGTCGCTAATCCCACGTTTTCCATGTACGGGATTCTGGCGCAAACCCTAGGAATTCCGGTGGTAACAGTTGAGCGTTGTCCGGATAACTTTGAGATTAATCTAGCCGAAGCCCAACGTGCGATCGCCCAATCTCAACATCCCCCTATCCGTGTCGTTTTCGTGGTTCACCCCAACTCTCCGACTGGAAATGCACTCACGGCGGCTGAACTCAAATGGTTGCGGAGTTTACCCGATGATATATTGGTGGTGATTGATGAGGCATACTTTGAATTTAGCCGCACCTCAGTTGTTAAAGAATTATCCAAACATCCCAACTGGGCAATTCTGCGAACCTTTTCCAAAGCCTTTCGCTTAGCCGCCCATCGGGTAGGGTACTGTATCGCCCACCCAGAATTAATTGCCGCATTAGAAAAAATGCGCTTACCTTATAATTTACCCAGCTTTTCCCAAGCCGCCGCCCTTGTCGCCCTGACTCACCGCGATCAACTCTTAGCCGCGATTCCCCAAATTATTGCCGAACGCGATAAATTATTAGCTACATTATCAGAGCATCCCGGCTTACAGGTTTGGTCGAGTGCTGCCAATTTTATTTATATTCGCCCTCGCCAACTGGAACAAAATAGCTTAAGCCAGATTATTCAACAAATGAAAGTCCAAGGTACAGTAATCCGAAATACAGGTGGCGGATTACGGATTACTGTAGGTTCTCCTGAGGAGAATCAGCGCACCTTAGAACGATTG
>CAKZMA010000269.1 GCA_937127375.1 uncultured Coleofasciculus sp.
AATGACGAATGACGAATGCGTGAAGTCTTAACGGCAAACTCACTCAAATTAGCCCTCAACCGCAAAAATTTGCGGATGACTCCTCAAAGAGAGATAATTCTGCAACTGTTTCAAGAACTCCCCCCAGGTGAGCATCTTAGTGTCGAAGAATTGCATGATTGGTTAGAGGAGCAAGGAAAAAATATCAGCCTGTCCACCGTCTACAGAACCGTTAAGTTAATGGTTCGCATCGGTGTGCTGCGAGAACTGGAACTAGCAGAAGGACATAAGCATTATGAGTTAAATTATTCGGGTTTAAAACACCATCATCATCTTGTCTGTCTCCAGTGTCACCAAACGATTGAGTTCAAAGATTCGTCAATTTTAAAGATTAGTCAACAACAAGCCAGGGATGAAAACGTTGAACTGCTTGACTGCCAGCTAACCCTTCATGCGGTCTGCTTGGAGGCGGTACGGCAAGGGTGGCCCCTTTTGTTGCCCAGAAACTGGTCATGTCCCCGGTACGGGGATTGACGGAATATAACTTCCTTTCGATAATGACAATCATTCTTTTGATGCAGTCAAGGGAAAATCAATTCCCAACTATTACGTTATAGGTGTGAGGACATGAAACAATCCAGTCTACTGTGGAACTATGGGATAGCTAGCCCGACAATTGTGGCGGCAATACTTGGCGTGGGAGTGAGTGCGATCGCAACAGAAGTGGATTCGCCTCAAACACCAGCCCCCCTAGCGATTCCAGCCAACCCAGACAACGAAACATCTGATCCCATCAGCCAAATCGCCCAAATTCCTGATAGTAGCGGCGGTTCCAGCGATGAGATCTGGGAACAAATTAACCACTACAGCAACGAGACGAACGCTTTAGATCAAGTGACCAATGTCTCTCAGTTACGGGATGTATCGCCTGGAGACTGGGCGTATGAAGCCTTGCGATCGCTGGTTGAACGCTATGGTTGTATTGCGGGATATCCCGATGGCACCTATCGGGGGAACCGTGCGATGACTCGTTATGAATTTGCCGCTGGGTTAAATGCCTGTTTGCAGCAAATCGAACGCTTAATTGCGGGGACTGACGGTGTTGACGAAGGTGACTTAGAAACCCTGCAACGGTTAATCCAGGAATTTGAAGCCGAACTAGCCACCCTCGGAGCGCGGGTAGATAATTTAGAGGGACGAGTCGCCTTCTTAGAGGATAATCAGTTTTCCACAACCACCAAACTATCCGGTGAAGTCATCTTTGGTTTGGCGGGTGTGGCTGCGGGAGAGGATGCCAATGGAGATGATATCGATAATGTAACCATTTTTGGTCATCGCACCCGTCTGGAATTAAATACCAGTTTCACCGGGGAAGATGTACTCAGAACTCGACTACAAGCTGAAGGGTTAGCTTCTCTAACCGAACAGACAATTACAGCTGAAGGCGATCTTTTCTTTGCTGGTGCAACGGATAGTGATGTCGTCGTTGATGCGTTACTCTATGATTTCCCCGTGGGTGAAAATACCCGTGTTGTCCTTGATGCTAATGCGGGTGCATCCGATGACTTTGCCAGCACGGTTAATCCCTTCCTGGATGGTGACGGGGGGAGTGGGGCGTTGTCTCGCTTTGGCACAAGGCATTCTATCTATTATTATCTGGATGGTGCAGGTATCGGGATTAATCACGCATTCGGTGACAAGCTAGAACTCAGTGTCGGCTATTTAGCGAGTGAGGCGGCTGATCCCGGTGAGGATAATGGCATATTCAATGGTCCTTATGGGGCGCTTGCCCAGATTTTGTTTAAGCCCAGTGATAAACTGGATATTGGATTAACCTATATCCATGCCTACAATCGAGACACCGATACTGGCAGCCGACGCTCCAATTTTCGTAGTTTTACCGAAGACGCGATCGGTAATGCTGTCCCCACGTCTAGCAATTCTTATGGTGTAGAGCTATCATGGCGGTTAAGCGATCGCTTCGCCTTGGGCGGTTGGGTGGGCTATACCCAAACCACAACCCTATCAACGCTGAATGGACAAATTGATCGCGGTGACTTGGATATTTGGAATTGGGCGGTTAGCTTAGCCTTCCCAGATTTAGGCAAAGAGGGAAGTGTCGCTGGAATTTTGGTGGGGATGGAACCGAAAGTTACGGATTCTAGCGTTAATATTCCAGGATTCAGTACCGAGGATGATGATACGTCGCTGCACATTGAGGCATTTTATCAGTATCAGCTAACCGATAACATTGCCATTACACCGGGAATCATCTGGCTCACGGCACCTGATCACGATAGTGATAATGAGGACATTGTAATCGGGGCTATCCGCACCACCTTTAGCTTTTAACCTATATCTTGCACCATTCAAGGTTAAGCCAAATTGTATTGGTGTGACACCTAATACCAAATCCGGGGAACGCTACCCCCGTTAAAACCTAGTCCGCCTGCGCGGACTAGGTTTGTGTAGCAGCGATTTCAATCCCCTCCTCTTGCTGTGTCCGCCTTTATAAAGCCTATGTAAAAATAACCGCTTGACTCAATCGAGCTAAATTCATAAGTTTATCTTATGGAAAATGGCTGAAGCTGGAATCAATACTAAAATGCCTGCCTATTACTGAGAGGTATCTCAATAATCAGTAACATTTTATCTAGATTTTTTTAATAACTAACACATTATAACACTTGAACAAGAAAACTGCCATCATATACCTTTTTTTTCTTCATGAAAATTTCATGTAAATAAGTATTTCTATTGATTTAAAAATTTAAATTATTGATAAAGAGGAAGATATATTTCACCCATTTAATTTAAATAGATTTATTCTAGAGATAGATAAATCATGATTCCTTAGGCAGGTCGAAAAAATGAAACGTCTTGCTAAAACTGTTGCATCAGTTACCCTTCTGACAACAGCGACGATTACCTATTTACCCAATAGAGCAGAAGCAATCACATTTACAAATGGAGAAAACTATACTGGAACGAGCGCCCTAAAACAAGGCTCCCTGAGTAAGCTGATGTTTGATTTAGCGCCAATGGCTGTTAACGGAGGCAATTATTCTGGGCAGAATACATCATCTTTATTGCAGACCTACAATAATAACATAGTCATTGATGCTGTTGCCGCGAGTGACGTAAATTCTCTCTTGTCTGATTTACAAAGATTAGGATTGCAAAATGCTTCAACCTTTGGCTCCTTTGTGTCAGGGATGCTGCCGATTGATGCTCTGGCGTCTGTGGCGCAGTTAGAAAGCTTGAAATTTGCTAAACCAGCTTATAAACCGATAACCAATGTCGGCAAAACAACCAGTCAAGCTAATGTCGCCTTACGTGCAGATATAGCGCGTGAGCAGTTTGGTGTAGATGGAACCGGGGTGACGATTGGGGTATTATCGGATAGCTTTAATTTTTCTGGTACAGCCGCCGAGGATGTGGCGAGTGGAGATTTGCCATCGGGTATCAACGTGTTGAAAGATTTACCTAATGATGGGAGTTTAGGTGATATCTTTGGTATCGATGAAGGTCGTGCCATGATGCAACTGATCCATGATGTGGCTCCAGGTGCTGATTTGGCGTTTCACACGGCGGCGTTTAATGAAACCGATTTTGCCCAGGGGATTCTGGCACTTGCCGATGCAGGTGCGGATATTATTGTCGATGACATCTTTTACCCCACTGAGCCAATGTTCCAGGATGGAGTCATTGCTCAAGCGATTGATACTGTCGTTGATCAGGGTGTTTCCTATTTCTCGGCGGCGGGTAATGATGCTCGAGAGTCTTACGAAAGTGCGTTTAATGGCAGTAATCTGTTTGAACCGTTAGTCGGCGGTGAATTTCATGATTTTGATTCAGGTGCAGGCGTTGATGTTTTCCAAAGTTTGACAATTCCTGATAATAGCGGATTTGGCATCTCGTTCCAGTGGGATTCCCCGTTCTTTTCGGTGAGCGGTGGTGCGGGTTCTCTGAATGATCTGGATATTTTCCTGTTTGATCAGTCAGGAACGAATATATTGGCGAGTAGTGTTAATTCTAATGTGGGGAATGATGCGGTTGAATTTTTCTCGTTCTTCAATGATGGCTCATTAGGAACCGATACGTTTAACTTAGCGATATCAAAGGTTGAAGGTTTAGATCCTGGATTGATGAAGTATATCTTGTTTGGCGAGAGTACGCTGAACGAGTACGATACTGCCAGTGGAACGGTGTTCGGACATCCTAATGCTAGGGGAGCAGAAGCTGTTGGCGCGGCGTTTTATCAAGACACACCTGAATTTGGTGTTGATCCAGCTTTATTGGAGCCATTTTCCTCCGCAGGACCCACGCCGATTCTGTTTGATACGGCGGGTAATCGCTTGGCAAATCCGGAGATTCGCTTAAAGCCAGAGATTATTGCGGCTGATGGCACGAATACAACCTTTTTTCCACCTCCTTTCTTAGATCCTAGAGATCCCGAAGGTGATGGGTTTCCCAACTTCTTTGGTACGTCGGCGGCGGCTCCCCATGCGGCGGCTGTGGCGGCTTTAATGTTGGACGCTGCGCCGGATATGAGTCCAAGTGAAATTTATCGTATATTGGAAACGACTGCTCTGGATATGGAGAGTCCTGGTTTTGACTTTGACAGTGGTTTCGGGTTAATTCAAGCCGATCGCGCTGTAGCGGCTACTGTTCCGGAACCGGGTTCGGTGTTAGGGTTGCTGGTATTCAGTGCTGTGGGGATAGGTGTTCGACTATTCGGGAAGAAGCCTGATTGATACTCCCATCGCTGAAAGCGAGGTTTTCTCCGGATGGTGCAAGATGTGAAGTTAAAACGAATGGCATTGACTGGTATGCTGGTGGGCAATGCCCACCCTACGGTATATCAAGGGTTGCGACGATTTCACAATGCTTAA
>CAKZMA010000270.1 GCA_937127375.1 uncultured Coleofasciculus sp.
CGTCTAATCATTTTGCCGAGCTGAACAGCAATCCAATTCTGGCGTGATAAATTCCATAAAGTAATTTCTTGAGTACTCGATTTTCCACTGCCCTTAAATAAGCTAATGTCTAGTTTAGATTCTTGTGATAAAGTTTCAAAACACTCTTGGGTAAAAGACTCGAATCCTCGCTTGACGTTACCCAGTCCTGAGCATAGAAGAAAAACCCTAGTCATTATAACCCCCGCAGCAGAAAAAGGACGCGATTAAAGGGTATGGGTAATCTAGCCAAAAATTCCAGTATACGAGCTTTTTTGAGCATGGCGGGTGTTATTTCTGAATGCTTGACAAAGCTATACAGTGTACTCCCTCGACGCTCAAACCCATAAAACCCAAAGCCTAAGCTGCGAATAATCCAAAGCATTAATTTTTGTAGATGGAAGTTTTGCGGTAAATGACATTTGATACAAGGTGCAAAACTCCAACTCGCAGCAAAGGCTCCACCCACTCTAAGCAAATGGTTAATTTCAACAATAGCACCAATTGGATCAATTAAGTGTTCCAGCACTTCTGTTGATATAATTGCATCATAGAGGGGATCAGGTTGTTCTAAAATTCGGATCTGGGGAAAGTCGGATAAATAGTGTTGAATAGTCTGACGAAATTCTGTAATATCAACTAAATCGATCACCTCTACTTGAGGTATATATGTCGCACATAAACGTGACACTGTACCAATGCCACCTCCAAAATCGAGGATTTTGCGAGGTTGTACATGGGTAATTAGCCGCACTGCTGCTAGGCGATCATTAATTGTTGCCTGATCAGATTCGGAAAAAGCCCCATTAATTAGCCAAACTGGATGTTGGTAATACTCATGGAGAAAATTTGAGAGATTTAGGTTATGGGAGTTTTTGGATGATAGCTCTTCCCAAGCCTGATCTAGAATTTGCCATAGTCTTTGTAGTGTGATACCGTCGCATTCTTCCGATTTATTAAGATAACTTACTGCCTCACCCCATCGACTATCTATACCTAGACGCTTACTAACTTGTTCCCATTTATATAACATGAATATCTAATTAATAATTTTGATGTTTTATTTTAATGATTTTAATCTTTTAAACAAATTATTCGTCGTACCCGATTTTTAAAATATGAATTTGGCTTTTTTATTGGCTTTAAACGTAAATCATACACAGTATAATTTAATTGGTTTATGAAATTGATTAAATATACCGCATTTTGATTGTTTTTCAATAAATGGCTCGGGTGAACTTCGAGAAAAATGATCGGACTGTATTGATTAAGCAACCCTACCGCTCCCTTGAGAGCTTCTAATTCAAATCCTTCAATATCAATTTTAATAACATCAGGTACAATGTTCTGCTCAAACACAAAAGAATCTACCGTTACCATATCCAAAATCGTGGCTTCTTCAATTGATAAATTAGATGTTGGTACAGCTACAAGATGACCTGCCTCATAGCCCATGTTTAACTTTCCGTCTGATGCTCCCATTGCTAACTGGAATGGTCTGATATTACTATCAGGATTAATTTGTTGATGATAGCAGATTTTTTCGTAGGCTTGATAGTAAGGTTCTATGGCAAAGGCGACAGTATTCGGTCTACTTGTAAAAACAAGACTGAATATTCCTTGAGCAGACCCAATATCAAGAAAGCAGTTCTTTCCCTGAGTTAGCTTAATAAAAGATTGCATTTCTTGCACCATCTCTGCATCAAGATCCGTGAAATATCTAAATGTGAAGTAATCATCCGGATGAATATTTAATAAAATTCCTTCAGATATGACTATTTGATTTTTAGTTAATCCCTGATTTAAAGCTTTAAATTTTCTCTTATTAATTTCTGCCGCCATTGAATAATTAAGTTGAGGAATAAGACCTCGATAATAACAGCCAGTAACGAAATGTTTTAAATACCTGGATAGGTGATTTGAGGAAAATAGTTTAAACATGGTTATCTTTAGAGAAAATATTATTTATAAATGATTTTTGTTAGAATAACTGTTATATATTTGATAAATAAAATTATATAATTGACTATGAATATATTTTTTCTCAAAATTGTTTTCTAAAACATT
>CAKZMA010000271.1 GCA_937127375.1 uncultured Coleofasciculus sp.
AACCATGCTGGACAGATTCAGCAGGTTTTATCAGACTTCCCTGGAGAAGTTCAGAGATGGCGGCATAGCCTCGCTATCCTTGTACCAGGAACTGTTGATGTGAACGTCATAGCTGATACTTCTGTTTACCTTCATGAAGCTGCTAAACTAATGTCTGAGTCCTTTGGTGGTACTCGGATCTGGTCAGAAATCGGAACTTACGTCAGTGATACGGTGGGTTTAGTAACTGAGCAAAATGTCTGGGTTAAATCGCACATGGATGAGCCAGCCTTGTGCCAGCACTTTTTCAAAGTGTTTGATTTTGTTTGCCAAATGCGAGATGCCCTGCGTCAAGAAGCTATGCTTCTAGAAATCGATGGTGATATGTACTGCCTGAACTGGTATAAGTAGACAAAACAGGCGATCGCTCTCTCCCCTGCGATTGGCAAGGAGTGCGATCGCTCTCTCCCATCCCATCTATTACAGCGCGTAAAATATTTCAGTGATCTTCTGGTTCATTGCAGATCGAGGATTTTTTGCAGCGCTACTTGGTCATCCTCTTTAATTCTTCGTCGTTCGCTTTCAACCAGTTTTACCCAACTGGTACTCTTCCCGATTAAGGACGCCAAATGAGCCTGTGTCCAGTGTTTGGATTGGCGAGCTTGTTTGAGTTGTGCCCCTGTTAGGTTGGTTGAATGGGTGCAGGGTTTAAAATGTAACTGTTCAGGTGGAGGAGTATTGGTCTGATTAGGTTTTTGAACGCTTATAGACTTACGCTTGTCAGAAGCCTTTTTAGCTGTCCTTGTTCTCTGATGTTTCAACTGTTTAAGTGCCGCCTCAATCCGGGTTGGGGCAGTAATCGTGAGTACACAGTTGAGCCAGTCTGTGAAGAACCCATCGGGCATCCGGTTGTTTTTAGGAGCGGTTGCTACTGGATCTATCTGTACATCATTTTCATCGGGTAAACTAGCCCAGCTTGGTCGTAATGCTTCCGGAAATGAGGGGTCAAACTGAATTCTAAACTGAATTTCTGTGAGAGACTCCAGAAGGCGATAGACTTGTTTAACGAAGCGTGAACGTCTACGCCTGTCCCTACCAATAGCCTCTATCTCTTGAGCAGACATCACCGCTGATAGCAATGACCGAATGCTGTATTTACCACTTGAGTGAGCGCGGCGGTTTTGGATCAGGTAAAGCGCTAGAGCAGCGGCTAACTTTTGCCGATTAGGGTCAAGGTTAAAGACAGCTTTATCGATGAATCCATATTGGTAGAGTGCTTTACTCTCCCGTTGCCCTTCTTTATTCAGGAAGTTGCGAGTCCAAGGTCCAGCTTGGACACAGATGGCGGCTTCAAACAGTTCCTCTGGATTCCCGAATAGGGTGTTTTGATAGTATTCTTTGACGCTGACTATCCAGAAAGGGGAGCGTTCGATAATCGTCAGATTAAGGTTGCCTTCCTGCCATTGGATTTTTACGCCAAGGGTACCTAAGATACAGGCTAGGTCGGTAACAGCTTTGAGCTTCTGGGATTTTTTAAGCTTATTCCCCCGATGCAGGCGCAACATCTTGATCAAGTCACTCCCCAAGAGTGTAAATGAATCTTTCCAAGGCTCTTGCTGCTGGGCAGCATAAGTGGCGAATATGGCATGTAACCGTGCAGCATGGACGCCGTATTGCTCTAAAATTTCTGGTTCGGCAAAGCTAGTGATGAATCCCGGTTGATGTTTTTGTTGATTCAGGATGAAAAATTCGATGTAACGTCCCTTGCCAAACTGTCGTTGGAAGTAAAGGTGACCAGGGCTGTATTCATGCCACTCCGGAGTTTTGAGAAATGCCTGGGTGGCACTAATCACTGGTGCTCCAGTTGCCATCATCTCGATTGCCCTGTGTGTAAAAAGTGGTGGTTCGGTCTGAGGTTGGTCTGTCGGTTTCCGCAGCCGCTTATGGTTGTCTTGGGCTAGGGGTATCTCTAGTCCGGAAATTTCTAGCTGTAATGCACCGGGTTGAGATTTTGTCGCTCCTCTACTGTTATTATGTCCTGTTGACATTAATTTGTCCTCTTTCAAACCGTTGTTTGGCGAACCGAGCCTTGAGCGAGATGTGGAG
>CAKZMA010000272.1 GCA_937127375.1 uncultured Coleofasciculus sp.
TAATTACATCCTCCCGTTTTCCCGGATCAAATACCTCATCCAAGCCATCAAACATGACTAAAGCATTTCCGGCTTTTAACTGTTCCACCAGTTCACGCTGATTCAGATGACAGACAATCCCACTGCTATCATGAAAAAATTCCAGGAAATTCTTACATTGTCCCGCGTCGCGATTCCGCATATAGGTGCGTAATTCAATCAGCAGCGGTATCGGCTGAAAATTGGCGTCATTGGGGGTATAATTTGCCCAATCTAATGCCAAATATTGTAACAAGGTAGACTTGCCAGAACCCGGATCACCCAGAATTACCAGATAACGATAATTATCTTTATCGTTAATAATTTCATTGATGGGGCAGATTGGCTGTTGAGAATAAACCTGTTTATAGTCGGTTAACTCTTCCACAGACACATCCGCGTCAAGTAGATGACTCTCTCGCAGTCGCCGTTGATGTTCTTTGGGGAGTTCATAAACTTGGGGTAATACCTGATGAACTTGTCGCACATTTTGGGGAATAAAAACTTGCCCAAGTTTCAGTTCATTATAGGCGCAGCCTGTGGTGTCTAAACTGGATAGGTTTAAATGACTGTAGCGTTCCCGTAAGCCTTCTTGATATTTAGTTATATTAAAATCGGGAGAAATTCCGGCATTGTCTCGAACCTGTTGTTCAATAGATTCCAGAATCTCTAATTCTAACAGTTCCTTTAACTCTGGCGAATTGCGGACAATGCGTTTCACATCTTTAACATATTGGTTGGCAATCCCATCCCAGTTAAACCCAGTTGGCATATCGGGAGAATAGCGCTGTCTCCAAATTATCCTTAATTGATTATCGTCGATGCCACGACAATTTTTTTCAAAGGCTTTTCCTAATAGGGGTTTAACTTCATCGTCTTGGAGAAACCGCCCAATTGCTATTTGATAGGTGTCTCGAACTTCAGCTTCGGTTAACTCACATTCAACTAAGAGTTCATCTTCGATGAGTTGGAGAAATTGCTGTAAAGCCTCACCGAGGGCTTTTTTCAGGATATCGGGTTGGGCAGATTGTACACCAGTTTTAATGCAGTCTTTGAAAAAATCTTTTACATAGTCTTCTAATGATTCTTTTCCCAGTTTCAGGAGGATATCCTTTAAAAGTAAATCGTTGAGGATAGAAACGCCTAGCGCTGTCCAAAGTTCCACGATGCTGCTAATTCCTCTAGAAAACGTATGTTTACCATTTAAATTAAAGTGGGTGGGACCCTGCCCACCCTACGGTATATCAAGGGTTTTAACGCTCCCAAACTGCCAAGTTTCAATGCCATTAGGCAAATCGACGCCGCAACAATGGACTAATTAGAACTAAGGCGATAGTGGCAAAGCCAAACAAGACTAAAACAGCCCCGCCAAATGTAATTGAAGCCCAAGGTGCTTCCATGACAACACTACCTAAAGACCAATCTCCGTGAAGGTAGAGATAGCGAATTGGTTCAATCGCATAACTCAAGGGATTGAGACTGGCGACAAACTGCAACCATTTTGGCATAAAGGATAGCGGCGCTAGAGCGGTGCTGGCAAATAGTAGCGGTAAGTTGGTGACAAAAATGACGGCAATTAGTTCAATATGACCCGGAAGCACAAATGCGAGTCCTAAACTTAATGCTGTCATCCCGATTACCAGCAAGAAAACAATTAACGCGATCGCACCCAGTCCGGCTATATTGGGAACACCCGCACCCATAACTGCACTAGCGGCGACAATCACCACGGCTTGAATAAAGCTGAGGGCGACGATATAGATAGCGGATGCGGCAACAATGGAGAAGCGAGACGCCAAAGGTGCAACAAGTAAGCGATTCAGAAAGCCAAATTCCCGGTCAAACATCACCGGTAAGCCAGCATTGAGCGCACCAGCGAAGGCGGTAAATACAATTACACCAGCACTCAAGAATTGGGCGTATGATAAGCTTTCGCCAAAGAGTCCTTTTGGCGCATTTTGAAATAACGCCCCAAACAGAATCAGCCACATCAACGGCTGAATTACGCCAGCGATTAATGTAGATGGGCGTCGTTTTAGTTGGATAAACAGGCGCTTAGTGAGTGCCAATGTTTCTTGGACAAATTCACCCACACCCGCCTTATCGCTGACGGGGACTTGACTTACTACGTCAGGTTGCCAATTAATTTCCGGTTTTGATGGTGTTACAGTTCCACTCATAATGTTATTTGTTATTGGTTATTTGTCATTTGTCA
>CAKZMA010000273.1 GCA_937127375.1 uncultured Coleofasciculus sp.
TTGCCATGGTTCAAGACTACTCTATCGAGTTTACTGACTACCTGCGATCGATTTGTGATGTCTATGAACAGTGGTGGACGCTTGACAAACTGACGGAGACGATATACAAACCACAGGATGCATCAGGAAACCTGCGATCGCCCTTTCAGTTTAAGTTGAGGGTACAGCAAGTCAAACCGCCGCCACAGGAAGGGGACGAAACACCAGAGACGTTGCCTATTTTAACTGGATTACGTCAATATGCGGCAAGTCATGTCCTATTAGTTGGGCAGCCCGGTTCAGGGAAATCGACGGCGTTAGTTCAATTTTTGCTAGAACAAGCCAAACAAGCCCTTTCTAATCCCCAGAATCAGATTCCTGTCTTGGTGCAATTACGACGGTTTAAAACATCAGAAACTCATCATTCGGGGGTATTATATCTGATTCAATATTTCTTAGAAACCCATGAGTTACTACTGGAAATTTCGGATATCAAAAATCTGCTACGTAATCGGCGATTATTTCTGCTGCTGGATGGGTTAAATGAGTTACCTAAAGAGTCAGCAAGAATAGATTTAAAAGCGTTTCGCCAGAAGTATTTCCGTCTCCCCATGATTTTTACAACACGGAATTTGGGCGAAGGCGGGGACTTGGATATTCCTAATCACTTGGAAATCGAACCCCTGACTCCGTTACAAATACAACAATTTATTCACTATTCTATGATGGGGCAAAATAAACAATCCTTACAACAGTTAGCCCATCACTGGCGAGAGTTGGGTCAGACGCCGTTTGTAATGGAAATGCTGTCTTTGATTGTTCAGAATACAGGGGATATTCCCTCTAGTTTAGCCGAAACATTGCATCAATTTACGCAGTTATATGAACGCGGGTCGAAAGAAGATGCGCCTGTTTCTGATGAGTCTCGACGCTGGTGGTCTAAATTGCTAGAAAAGCTGGCTTTTGAAATGATGCAGGGAGACAATCCGACCGATTTTCGGTTAAGTATTTCTCATCGAAAGGTTGAGAGTATTTTTACGGAATTTTTACAAGGGAAGGTAAATTGTCCAGATGATTTGGCACTCCGTTGCTTAGAGGACTTACTCAAACACCATTTAATTGTTCGTAGTCAGCGCTTTAGCGCTTCTGGCACTGAAGTGCCTACTACGAACATAGAATTGTGTCATCAACTCATTCAGGATTACTATGCCGCTGAGTATCTGCTATCGTGGCAAAAGATTCTCGAACTCAGTGATGATCAATTAAAACAAGACTATTTAAATTATTTAAAATGGACAGAACCCTTGGCGTTAATGTTGGCATTAGTTGACAATAAAGCGCAGGCGGTGCGGGTGGTTACATTAGCGCTAGAGGTAGATTTGCGGTTAGGTGCAAGATTTGCTGGGGCGGTTAAACCCGAATTTCAAGAAAAGACTGTGGGTTTAGTAACTCAATTAAATGTTCCGGAAGCAGTGAAAACAAATTTGTTAGGGATAACCCGATCAGAATGGGCAATTGAAGCGCTAATTTCCAGCTTATCTAGTGAAGACTATTATATTCGGTGGAGTGCCGTTAATGGGTTGGGTCAAATTAGCTCAGAATCGGTTATTGATGCACTGGAACCAGCGTTAACTGATCAACACAAAGGGATTCGTTGGACTGTAGTCAATGTTTTAGGAACAATTGGTACAGAGAAAGCGATTGAACAATTGCATCAACTGGCTTTCGATGAAGATTGTAATCGATATGTGGTAGAAGTATTAGGAAATATTGGCTCGGAATCAGCAATTGAACTATTAGGTGATGTTTTGTTACGTCAGGATAGATCGATGTATGGTTGTGTGGTTGGAGTTTTGGCGAATATTGGTACAAAATCTGCCATTAATTTACTCCAGAAAGCGTTGTTTGATGGTGAACTTAATTTGAGTTATAATGCAGCGAATGCACTAGGTAAAATTGATAATTTTATGGCAATTGAGGCACTAAAACAAGCATTAGAACATGAACAAGAATCAGTTCGCCGTAATGCCACTTGTGTCTTAGTGCATAAGCAAAATGAAGCAGTTATTCCAGCGCTATGTCAGATTTTAGCCAATGCTGATGATCCGATCGCGTATCAAGCCATTAATAACTTATCAAGTATAGGTACTGAAGCCACAATTCCTGGATTACATCAAGCGTTGTTCCATCCAAACGACTCAATTCGTATGCAGGCGCTTAAAGGATTAGTGGCTATTGGTACAGCCGCAACGATTCCAGCCCTGAGTGATGCATTGCGTGATCATTACTTAGCCGGATGTCTATCCCAGAGGATTACTGAGGTGTTAAAAGAGATTGGCACATCAGACGCGATCGCGGTATTAAAACAAGCGTTATTCAGTGACAACCATTCTGCCCATAAAAATGCGGCTGAGGCGTTAGGAAATATGGGTTCTGAAGAAACGATTGAGATTCTTATCGAAGCTTTATCTGCTCCCAACCATTCTGTACGCTGTTCTGTTGTTGAAGTCTTAGGAAAAATTGGCTGTAAATCCGCTATTTCAAAATTAATTAAAGCCTTACAAGATGAACATAGTTCTGTTCGTTCCAGCGTCGCTAAAGCCTTAGAAACTCTTACGGCTTCAGAGGCGGTTCCCGCGTTGATTCAGGCGTTACAAGATGAAGAGTCTTTTGTTCGTTGTCGTGCGGTTGAAGCGTTAGGAACCATTGGCGCACCAGAAGCTGTTTCTGCTTTAGTTGATGCTTGGCAGGATCAAAATGTTTTGGTACATAGAATCGTGGCTGAAGCCTTGGGGAAAATCGGCACGCCAGAGGCAATTACGGCGTTACTGCAAGCCTTATTGAATGACAATGAATTTATTCGTTGGGATGCGGCTAAAGTGTTACAAGAAATTGGCGGATCAGAACTATTACCTGATTTGTTTGAAATGCTCGCAAAAACAACCTGCGATCGCACGCCTGATCTACTTGATGTAATCTCAGCAATTCAAGACCGTTATCAATTTTACAACCAATCTGTAGCTGAATCTCCAGCATCGCTTCCGGATCAGTCTGGCAATCCCTTGATAGATTGTCTAGGAAAAATATTGCAAATCCTTGAAACCATGTCAGAACAGCCTACCAATGATTTCCGAGGTGCTATTTTTACCAGCATCAACGGGAGTGTTACTGGAAATATCGTCGGCGATAACATTGGCAGTCAATACAACTACACCCCCGAACAAAGACAAAATCTAGCTGAAGCCGCAGCCGAGATTCAGCAATTATTAGCACAACTGAAAAACTCTAACCCAACCTTAACTGAATCTGAACGACAAAGTGTTGTTATCGAAGCCATTAACCAAGAAATAAAACACAATCCAACCTTTAAGCAGCGACTACAAAGTGCGTTAAAAGCAGGTGGTATTGAGGCATTAAAGTCATTATTTCCTGCTGTCAACATTCCCATTGAAACCATTAAAGGCTGGATTGAAGCTGAATCCTGATCCGTTTACTCGGCTAGTCTAAAAAGGCATTAATGCTCATTATATAAATGTAGGCGTACCGCCCTGGCTAATACCAAATCCGGGGAACGCTACCCCCATTATCATCCAGTCCAGTCCGCGCCAGGGGACTTTGTTTGTGTAGCAGCGATTTCAATCGCCTCCTCTTGCTCATTTTCTACCCTTGATCTGAAATTAATCGCTGAGAATGCAGTAATTTTATCAATTTATTCAGTAAAAATTGTATAAGCTAAACCAGAAAACCCTTATCGACGCTTTCCTTGATGAATCTAAAACCGATGACACCGCCAATCATTGGAATTACCACCTATAACTATAAGCCAACGGGAA
>CAKZMA010000274.1 GCA_937127375.1 uncultured Coleofasciculus sp.
AATATCTTTTGCCCTAAGTATTTCTGCTTCTGGTGTTTCTAAAAAATGAATTACCTGTATTCCACAGCTATTACTTTCATTTAACGACTGATCAATACAGTAGAAACCTGGCTGTGCCACACCACGTACATGAATACCAACCAGCCATCCATCTTGGTCAAATACTGGTCCCCCACTTATACCCTGGCTGGTTTGATTGGAATAAAGCAAGCTGTATCCCCCATAAGGATCGGGCTTAGAATTAACTAAGCTTAGATAGCCATCCCTAAATTTCCGAACTCTTTGAGGATTCTGATCGTCTGGAGCTGGCCAACCTGAAATAAACAGGGTCTGTCCTTGAACAACTTGTCCGGAAGTTTTTATAGAAGCAGTGTGATATTCTTTACTACAGTCAAATTTAACAATTGCCAAGTCAAATCTTTTAATTGTTTTGATGTCAACTGTTCTACCCATCAGCTCAGATCGCCTATTGACATATTCTCCTAAAGAAAGAATATCTTTGTTCATCAGATGAACTTTTCCATCCCATGTGCGGATACCGTAATTCTCACTCTCAGCCCTAAAGTTATGAAATGCAGTTAATACATAATAAGTATTACCCTGCTTTGCTATAAGCACGCCTGAACCACCAGATTTATTGAATGTCTCTCGATCTTGAATATCTTCCTCTGCTACTGGAGCTATGACAACAGTTGTCTGAGATGCCATAGCATCAATCTCCTCTGATGTCAATGCTGAAGCCATTGAACTCGATAGTACCACGGTTAATGCTGATGTTATTGCAAATAAATAAGTAGATAAGTAGGTTAAAAACTTCATAATTATTTCCTTTTAATTTCCTTAAACTTGGCAATTGGAATCGCCCAACTTAAAGCATCCATCTGCTCAAACAAATCCTGAGATGGTTGAGTCCCATCAGTGAATATATAAGCATTAATACCTAATAAGGCATTTTGGGCACGCCCATTAATTCCGACTAATTCACCATTCTGATTTAAAACTGGACCACCGCTCATCCCATCTTGTACATCATTGGTATAACCGAGACTGTAACCTCTTTCCAGTGATTTTTCCAACAACATACTGATCTGTCCAGTTGTGAACAAAAATGCTCTTAATCCCCAACTATAAGTAGATTCCACATAATCAGCATTTTCGGGAAAATCATAATTTGGAAACCCTGCTGAATAAACTAAATCATTGATTGAGATAGATTTCGAGTCTCCTATAACAGCAACACTGTAAGAATTGTTACTGTTAAATTTTACTAAAGCTAAATCTAAGTCAACAAAGCGATTACTCTGCTGCCATCGCCCTGTGTGTATCGTGCCATCTGCTGTTAGAATCCGATAGATATTGCCATTTCCGTTATTTACAACATGATCATTAGTTAAAACAGTGTAATTCTGTCCACGACGATCAACAATAACTCCAGAGCCAGCTTTGTCTTTATCTAAAATTCTGACAGTAAATTTTTTAGCTATATCTTCTAATAATAAATTTTCAGACAATGAATTATCAGAAACACCAAATTGTTTCTGATAAGTAATAGTATTTAAATAAACAGTTTGGCTTAGCACAAGACTAGAACTATCTGCTGAGCTAATTTTATTAGGAAATAAGTGAAAGCTTTCTGAGCCTATAGTGATTAAAAATAATCCAACTAAAGGCATTGAGCGCGTTGACATCACAGCACATTTACCTCAATAAAAATCATCTTTATATAATTGGCTATAGAAAAAATAACCCGGGGTAATTTTGATACTACCCCCGAATGAGGCAAAATGTGACTATGGAAAAACAGCCAATTAAATAGGTCCATCATCATAATCAGAATCAGGTGGATTATCAACTTGCCCTTCTGCGGAATCTATTAATGCGCCTAAGTTATAATAAAAGCGAGCTCCAAACTCAGGAGGATAATCGGAACGATCTTCGACAGTGGGATCAGTAGCAGCAGGATGAGTACGGTAACGTATCAAATTCTCTACTGCTGTTTGTGGATTTCTTCTGTTCTCTCCAGTCAAAGTCCATAACATATTGTTTGAGTTACAACCTTGCCCAGTATTATTTACGTAGCAAATCACCCATTCGCTGTTTACGATTCCTGTAGTCAGCCATAAATCACTCAAATTGCGTTGACCAAAATCTACTGCTATGTTAAATTTCGGAGTCACCTCTTTACAGCGTGCCTCTGGAGTCCATCGCCCAACGGTTCTTTTCCATAAGATCATGGGTGGTAAACGTCTTCCGTTACGGAAAGGAACAGTTGCGTATGTTGCACCACTAGGGTGACCACGTAATTCCATACACTTGAAGCTAGTCGTCCCACTAACAGCCAAACTGGATTGTGCCTTTAATAACGAAACTGGAACTGCAAGCAAAGTAGCTACTAAAAGATGAGCTATCTGTTTTTTGTTCATAAAACTTGATCTCCTTATGCACCTTGTCTTTTGTCACTTTAGCCGTGTTACGCCAGTACTGATATAGCGCTTCGCTAGGCGTGTATTTACACAAAGCGAAATGTATCCTTGATCAGGAGGATTTTAGAACATTTGTACTGTAACCACACGAAAGCGAACTGCTATAGATTTCCTATTTTTACTTATCATAAACTGCTCATACCTAGTAATTAACTTATAAACGTCAGTAATTACGCTAGGATTACATCAGGAATTTAGAGTGCTTCAACTATGGCATCCACCGATGAGCAGTTTACCCAGGCGTCAAACCACTGGGACTTGGAAACACTGTATACAGACCTCGCGTCGGCTAAAGGCAAGCGTCTGACACCCGTTGAGAAGCTACATTTGCGGGGTTTGCTGTGCGGTTATAGTCCGACGGAAATAGCAGAGAAGCTGGGTAAGAATGTTAAGGGAGTGGAAACCGATCTCTGTGCCACTTTGTATCGATATGTTAAAAGCTTGGTAAATAAATGTAATAAAAAAATAGAAAATTGGAGAAATGTTACAGAATGGCTTGAGGAGGCTGGCTATAAAGTTCAGTCACCTGCTGACTTAGCTGTCAGTGATTTGTTGCCGGAAAAGAGCGTAGTTAATATCAGTAATATTAGTATGGAGAATAATCAAATAGTAATCGCTTTTAATCTACGCATACCGACCACATCCTCTGCAGAAAGTTTAAACGATGATTCTTTGACTAATATGGAGCAGGCTTTGGACTTGAAAAATACTTTT
The DNA here is from genome assembly GCA_937127375.1 of uncultured Coleofasciculus sp. Classification (GTDB taxonomy): domain Bacteria; phylum Cyanobacteriota; class Cyanobacteriia; order Cyanobacteriales; family Coleofasciculaceae; genus Coleofasciculus. Next base: position 3,198 of record CAKZMA010000274.1, read on the forward strand.
AACGAAAATATTTCTAAAAATTCAAATGGGTAGATAAGCTGTTCGGCATTTAAACCTTAATGTCAATAATGGTGAAATCCTTGTAGTGCGTTTAGCGAAGCCATGCCGCAGGCTTTGCATCTTGCTCACTACTAATACCCAATTTAAATGCATGACAGCTTAAATGATTTGCCAGTGATGTTTGAGGTGGAGGATTTCTTATATTATCATGTTGGGTTAAACTCAGTTTTATGTGGGAGGATGCCAACCGGCTATAACCCATTGTTGTCTAACTGTAACTGATACAATATTGTTCAGTTGTAGGGCTATAACGGTGGCTCGACCGCAGGCAGTACGTCCCAGAATTTGAGTACCATCCTCGCTCCAGGCAAAATGTCTTGACCATTTTTGCCTTCTCGGATTAAATAGCTTCACTCTTTTACCCGTTACTGGGTCTTCTGCATCGCTTTGTATCCCCTTATAACTGTTACATAGACGACAAGCTAACCATAAATTATATTCCTCATCTGTACCTCCTTTGGCTTTAGGAATAATATGTTCAATTTCCAAAAGTCCCAAAACATATTTCTGTAAACTACGACAGTAACCGCATTGGTTACCAGCTTGGGTGCGAATTTTGTCCCGCACTGCTTCCGATATCCAGCCTGTGTTCATGTATTTAAAGGTTCTCGCAAGCCTCGCTGAACTGCCTCACGTAATGCCTGAGCTTTAAGTAATAGTTTCTCTTGATAAACTTGCATCAAAGCCCACAGTTGAGAACGTTCAGCATCTGTCAGCGTTCCCGCCTGTTGATTATAGAGCAATTCGCTTAAGCGTTGGTCTTGTTCAGGTGTCATCTGCGATTCAGTTAAAGCGATAACCTCCTGATTAGAAAGCGTAGCAACTGATAAACTTTCTCTACTCTCAGTCCATGCCGCCTTGGGCGTAAGCGGAGAGAAAGAAAGGTCAATAACTTGCGTCAAGACATCAGCCACATTGCGGTTAGTCATTTGGGCAAAATATTCAGCTTTTTGGTATATGTCATCTGACAAAGTTATGGTAATTTGAGTTGTCATCGTTATTCCGTTTACTTTTAGACTTGAGTGCGAAAGTCTCATATACGGTTCTGAGGGGAGGGGATAGAGGCGACTCTTGAACCTTACCCTACTTGAATCTTACCCTATAGGAGTTGAGTTGGTAATTCAGGGTGTGGCAAGGAACGCACTTAAAACTAAGATGTAGCAGGCTACGTCTCTACAATCAAAACTATTTGATGATTTATCCAACTTAAAGACTTAAGGCTGGTGGACAGTGCCCACCCTACGGTATATC
>CAKZMA010000275.1 GCA_937127375.1 uncultured Coleofasciculus sp.
AGGCGATTGAAATCGCTGCTACACAAGCTTGCGTCCGCCTGCGCGGACTAGGTTATAAGGGGGTTAACGTTCCCCGAATTTGGTATTAGAGAGTATTAGAAGGAGGCGATTAAAATCGCTACTACACAAACTTGCGTCCGCCTGCGCGGACTAGGTTATAAGGGGGTTAACGTTCCCCGAATTTGGTATTAGTCCATTAAAATGGACTTGAGCTATAAGCCAAGAACTTGAGTTCTTGGCTGGTTTCAGGGCTATTGCCCACTACTCTCTTGGATATCGCCTGTACAATTCTCCTTATAAGAAATAACGGATCAGTTTCGCGGCGTAAATTACTGATCTCAAACTGGGTGTGACACTCCTGATCCCCAAAAGTAACGATGAGAGTAGTAGATGTAGCCAAGTGTCTTAAGAATTATCATGAAAAATGCCACATTAGAACGTTCAAAGGGACGCTTAAGTTCAGCCTCAAACCCGATAAAGCGGTTAACCCAAGGAGACTTTACGCAGCGGTTTGGTCGTTTCCTCATCTGTCGGAGAATATATAGTCTTCTCCAAGCTAGGCGACAGCGCCTAAATCCCGATTTCTATAAAAAACGCCTGAAGATTGCTTCCGATTCAATGTTTGACGGTGTTTCCCTAGATAGATCTGTCCAACAACTGTGTCATGAAGGAGTAGGATTTGGTCTGCATTTATCGCCGTCAATGGTCAAAGAAATCTATCAATATGCCATTCAAACACCTTGTATTGAACCTGAGTCTGACGACGAATTTTTCATCGAAGAAGTAATTAGAAATAGTCGAAAGCGAGGTGAACATCCAGTACTGCGTGCCTTGGTGCGTGATGTAATGAATTGTGAAGCCATTCAAAAAATTACCCAAGATCCTCTGCTGTTGCAAATCGTTAAGAACTATCTGGGGTATTGGCCCAACCAAATTACTCAGCATCTGACTTGGAGTTTAGTTTCAGATCTGGGAGAGTCAGAAATTAGACAGAGTTATCCACCCACAAATTTTCACTATGATATCGCTGGGTACAACTTTATGACCGCCTATTTTTATATCACCGATGTGAAGGCGGATTCGGGCGCTCATGTTATGTTCAAAGGCTCTCATCAGAAAAAGCCGCTTTACATGACCTTTTCTACGGGTCGTCAGTCGGACAAGGCGGTGCTTAATTATTACGGGCAAGACAATCAACTGATCATTGAAGGAGAAAGTGGATTTGGTTTTGTGCAAGACCCTTCCTGCATTCACCGACTCATTTCTCCAGTTAAAGCAGATAGACTACTGCTGCAAATTCGGTACTCTTAGACACTATCTAATCTTGTCCATTAATGTCAAGTTAGGGTAGTAAACTGTTTGGCATTTAAATTGGGAATGGGTAGCGAGCAAGATGCTCGCACTACAACTTCCTCCACCATTCCACTGGAATACTCTCGCAATACTTCGGCAAGGCGACGGGCTTCGAGGCGATCAACATGGAGAAAATCGGCGAAGCGCCCTTCAGTAATTAGCCCCTGATCAAATGCTTCAATGGCAAGATGTTGGTAATGGACTGGCATCCTATCAGTACGTTGGGGGATTTCTTTTAGCCCAAGTGCGATCGCTCTTCCAAGGCATTCACAATATAATGATTTGCAGCAAGACCCTTACTTGAGTCGGAGACAGTAGCACAGATATGAGTGATAAATAATGCCAGAAGATGAGTCTATCTCCGATCCATTTTTGGAAAATCTCCTCGCAGGATATACTGAAGTCGAAGCGGCAGAGATTCAACAGTATTTGAATGAGTGGGATGCTTCTACCTATATCAGTGTAGCTCAGAGTATCTTAGACCACGCGGCTAGAAAAGATATTGAACCGTTGAAATATCTCGGAAAAGCCCATAATTTTAATAAGAAAGGAGCCATTAGGATTCCGAAAACAGGATATCGTTGGGATGCTTCAGCCGTATATCGCAAAGGAAATGAATTTCTGATTGTTAGACCTGACCAATTTGGTACTGAAAAAATTGTCACCTATGGAGTTAACGATGAGTGAAGCAGTCTTAAATGAAAGAGAAGCAACTAAAACTCATATTGTGCGTTTGCTAGATGAGATAAAATTAGCTGATCAGAATACTCAAAGAGAGCGAAAAGAAATTGTAGCTAATTTCTATCCATCTAATGAAGAGTTTTCTATGTTAGAGGAACTTGAACTGTTAACGGTCACTCTCCGGGGCTATGCCAATCAAATTCAGGCGCAAGGGTGGATTATAAATGAAACCCAGGCAATTGATCAATTGCGAGAAATGCGAGTTTTTAGGATACCTGTTATTGTCCAGTTTTACTTTGGCAGTAATGGGAAGTATGAGCAAATGAAGGGTTATATTAGAATGTTGGATTACTTGCGTTTATTGATGCTGGAATATTTGCAGTATGATCAGGTCAATTAAAAGTCCGGCAAAGATTATCAATATTGACTCCTATTCTAGGCATCTATATTCAGGACGGATTGATTCAAATTGCTCCCCTCTCCTTGCAGGAGAGGGGTTGGGGGAGAGGTCATCTTTAGCTGTTTGTCGTAAACGATGCGAACACTTGAGGCGAAGACAGCGCAACTACGAGCCTACAAGCCTAATTTTTGTTCCAGGGATTCTCGCATGATCTCAACGGGTGGTGTTTGTTTTAACCAAATCTCTAAAGCGGCTGCACCTTGTTGGACTAACATTTCTAAGCCGTCAATGGGAATCGCGCCTTGTTGTTTGGCTTGTTGCAGAAATTTTGTGGGATTGGGGGTGTAAATTAAATCATAGGCGATCGCGCTTTTGGGTAATCCTTGCATTATTTCTTCATCTACAGGGGATTGATCCACATAAGGATGCATTCCTACAGGGGTTGTATTCACCAGTAAATCGGCTTGTTGTAGTAATTGTGGCATTTCCTCCCAGGGATACGCTTGGAGAATCGCAGATAGGGGAGTATTTGCCCAACTTTGCTGAAACTGACTTAGTTTATAGGGATTGCGACCGACAACCCAAATCTCAGGACACCCTAACTGCATACAACCCACGACAACGGCGCGTGCTGCACCACCGTAGCCTAATACTACCGCCTTCGTTTGATGCCAATCTCGCCGATATTGGTTCAAGGGTGCGATAAATCCTAAGACATCAGTATTTGTCCCACTCCAGCCTGTATCAGTACGCCAAACCGTGTTCACCGCACCCACCAGTTGGGCGATATCGGATACCTCGGATAACAGGGGGATAATGGCTTGCTTATGGGGAATCGTGATATTAAAGCCTTGCAATCCTATCGCCGCAAACCCCGCCACAGCGACATTTAAATCCTCTGGTTTGACGGGGAGAGGGAGATAGACATAATCCACACCCAACTGTGCGATCGCGCGATTGTGCATAATTGGTGATAGAGAATGCTCCACCGGATGACCAATTACGCCCAAGAGTTTCGTTGTCCCTGTAATCTGTTGCATTGTGCTATTTTATCAGGACATGGGATGAGCTTCATCCTCAATCAATCACGTTTCCCGACTATTGAATCAACTGGGGTAGTTCCAGCAATCCGAAATAATACCACCAATGATACGATTATTTCAGATTAATCTGTTCACAGTTACCAATGAATCGTTCAATTCAATAATGTTCTGATATGCTGCGAAAATTTCTTATCCTTTTCATGTCTTTGGCATTGTGTCTAACCACCCTAGCCTGTGGTTCGCCTTCCGTCGCCCAAAGCCCAAATCAGACGGTCAATGTTACCTCAAATGCCCAGCAGTTCAGTGAGGGGAAATACCCCGTTCAACAAGCCACCTACGATGATGTTAGTGGTGAATATAACCTGATGTTGCTGAATACACCACCCGGGACACCCCCTGTCTTGCGTAGTCCAGATTTGCGATTAGCCCGTCTAACTGATGAGGAAATAGCAGCGGGTGAAAAGACTTATTTGCAGATCGAAAATAGTCAAGCCGATATGCACTTAAGTGAAGACTTTCGGATTGAATATGTGCATAACGTTACCGAAACCCAAACGAATCCGCAAACGGGTCAACCAGAAACGGTAATCGTGCGGCGGGAATCCAATTTCTGGACACCATTTGCAGGCGCTATGGCGGGTCAAGCGTTGGGGAGTTTATTATTTCGACCCAGCTATTATGTACCGCCTATGTATCAACCCGGTGGAATTATGACCGGATATGGTGGATATGGAAGCACTTACTCGCAAGCAGTAGACCGATATCAAGCCCGTCATAATCAACCCCCACCTGCGGTAAAAAACCGTCAAACGTTTCGCAGTACAGGTCAATTAAGACGCTCATCGAATACATCTGCAACGGCTCGCAAAAATCGCCAAAAAGGTAATCGGGCGACAGGTTCAGGTTTCGGATCTAGTAATTTGCGTCGTTCTAATAAATCCAGTTCGACACGGATGAATCGTTCCAGTCGTTTTGGTAGCAGTTTTGGCAGCCGTCGCCGTTCAATGGGAAGAAGACGGCGTTAGTTATT
>CAKZMA010000276.1 GCA_937127375.1 uncultured Coleofasciculus sp.
AGCCAGCAGCGATGGGTCAAATTATGGATATTGCCCAGGAGAATGGCTTAAAGGTAATTGAAGACTGCGCTCAATCTTTTGGTGCACGTTATTGGGGAACTTGTTCCTCATGTCAGGGGTTGTGTCAGGAGAATACGCGCACGGCGATTAGTGGGAAACATACGGGTACGATTGGCGATGTTGGTGCTTATTCGTTTTTCCCGTCTAAAAATTTGGGAGCCTATGGTGATGGCGGTTTGGTTGTTACCGATAATGAACAGGTGGCGGAAGTTGCCAGAATGTTGCGGGTGCATGGGGCGAAGAAGAAGTACCACAATGAAATGTTTGGGTACAATTCCCGCCTAGATACCTTACAAGCTGCGATTTTGCGTGTAAAGTTACCTCATATTGATGCTTGGAATAATGCGAGGCGCAGGGCTGTCAAGATTTATAATAAACTATTTGAAGGTATGCCTGATCTTATCAGACCAGAATTAGCAGATGGTCATGTGTTTCATCAGTACACAATTCGGATTACTAATGGCAAACGGTATCAAGTCCAGCAAGCTTTAGCAGAACAAGGGATTAGCACAATGGTCTATTATCCAATTCCGCAGAATCAGCTACCTATTTATAAGGGTAAGTACAAAGGGAATGCTGTGAGTGACCAACTAGCTGAACAAGTATTGAGTCTGCCGCTTTGGTCTGAAATAAGCCTAGATTTACAGAAGCGTGTAGCTGAAACGTTGCTTAGCGCTTTAGTATGATTAGATTCGCTACTAGGCTCCAAAGATTTTTGCCGAAGAGTAAGTTAGGCCGAAACGTGGCAGTGTTAGCCGGTGGCACAGCTATTGGACAAGGATTAGTGGTTTTAGCTTCTCCACTACTGACCCGCTTGTATACTCCTGAAGATTTTGGGGTACTCGCGGTTTACATCTCAATCCTTGGCATTGTGGTTGTTGTGGCTTCGTTACGTTATGAAATGAGCATTCCTCTCCCAGAAAGTGAGGAGACTGCGGCTAATGTTTTAATTCTTTGTTTGACTATTGTCTTAGGAGTAAGCTTGCTTACATTTTTGGGGATATGGTTTTTCATTGATCAAATTATAGATTGGACTAACGTAAAAGCTTTGCGCCAATACCTGTGGTTGTTGCCGATTAGCATCTTGGGGACTGGAAACTATCAAATTTTTAGTTACTGGGCGATACGCCAACGAGCTTTTTCCAGGATTGCCAGAACCAAGTTAAGTCAGAGTTTAGCTCTTGTAGTCACTCAGGTAAGTTTTGGTATACTAGGGTTTGGTGCGATCGGGCTTTTGCTGGGTCAGTTACTAAGTCATGTTACGGGTACGACTACACTTGCTAAATTGGCGTGGCAGAATAGTCGAAGAACCCTCAATACAGTTAGTTTAACAAGTGTTCTGCAGGTTGCCAGACGATATAAGCGATTCCCCCTCCTTTCCAGCGGTTCTGCTATCTTGGACAGCTTAGGTTCGCAGATTCCCATTCTCTTATTATCTGCATTTTATGAACCTCAAGTAGCGGGATTTTTGGCATTAGGACAACGGGTTGTGGGACTGCCATCAAGCTTAGTCGGCTCTGCCGTGGCGCAGGTTTACTTAGGTGAATCGGCTCGAATTGCCTATGATAACCCAGAAAAGCTCTTGCCCTTTTTTTTGCGAACTGTGAAAAGTCAATTGCTAATTGGCTTTCCCGTAATTATACTGTTATCATTACCAGCTCCCTGGACATTTCCTATTGTTTTTGGTAAAAATTGGGCAGATGCTGGTTTATATGTTCAAGTTCTTTTTCCCATGTTTTTTTTAGGGTTTATATCTAGCCCGATGGGTGCTACTCTTGATGTTCTTGAACGCCAGGATCTACATTTAATTAGGGAGGTTACCAAAATCTTTATGGTTACTGGAGCTATAGTGCTGTCAAATCATATTAATAAAAATCCATTGACAACTATTACCTTTTTCGGAATAGCTATTTCAATAGTTTATATATTAAATTTATTCCTGGCTTGGTATGCTATAAAAAAATGGAGCTTGTATCGTGCGAAGAAGAGTTGAATTGGTATTTAAATTTCCCTATAAATTAAAAAAAGAAAGCTATGAATTAGCTCATCCTTTCAGTAGGATGCCAGCAAACCTAAATACTGTTGTCCGATACTTTCCTACAGATCCCTTAAATACAATTTTTTTGAATTTTATAAAAGACAATTTCTATGGAGTATTTATTTGTGAAAATGGAAATTGGGTGGCTTATGGCTGGATGAGTCGTCCATCTACACCTGGACCAATACATTTATCTCCAGCCATCCAAAAACTGAAAGTATTTTGGATTTTTTACTGCCATACTAAAGAATCTTTCAGAGGTCGAGGACTATATAAGACAGTTTTAAGAATACTTATTCAGCAAGCTTTCCACGAAAACAAAGAGGCTGAAATTTACATGGATACACAACTTGATAATATACCTGCTAGAAAAGCAATATTAACTGTTGGATTTAAACCCCAAGGCACAGTTTATACTTATAAATTTGGAATACCAAAAATTAAAATATGGAATTGGTGCAAATGGAATAAAGAAGCCGTACATCTTACACTAATCGACTAGATTTATCATGATTAGTCAACCTAAAAAAAACTCTCCATCTCAAGAAAATGAGATAACACAAGTTAATTGTTTGTTTCAACAACCTTGGTGGTTGGAATCGATCGCACCCGGGCAATGGGATGAAGTGGTAGTGACTCGCAACAATGAAGTGTTTGCGCGTCTTCCCTACGTAATTAAAAACCGCTTTGGCTTAAAAGCGATCGCCATGCCTCCACTTACACAAACATTGGGTCCCTGGTTAATGCCTTCTAAGGCAAAATACTCTAAGCACTTAGCACAACAGAAGGACTTCATGACGGCATTAATTGATCAGTTACCCCCACATGATTATTTTTCTCAGGGATTTCATTACTCCATTACAAATTATCTTCCTTTTTATTGGCAGGGATTTACTCAAACAACATTCTATACTTATATTATTGAAAACCTCTCTAATTTAGATAAAGTTTGGCATGAATTCCAGGGAAATATTCGCTATGACATTAAGAAAGCTAAAAAAGTGGTTGTTTTAAATACAGAACCCAATATTGAACGGTTTCTGGATATTAATACTCTAACTTTTAAACGACAGAGGCTGTCTTTACCCTACAGCCATGAACTAGTATACCGTTTGGATTCAGCTTGTGAAGCAAGAAATGCACGACGAATCTTTTTTGCTGAGGATGCTCAAGGACGGACTCATGCAGCGATCTATATTGTTTGGGATGAAAACTCAGCCTATTATTTGATGGGCGGAGGTGATCCAGAACTCCGAAACAGCGGTGCAACTAGCTTATTGATGTGGGAAGCAATACAATTCGCTGCAACCGTTACCAAAAAGTTTGATTTTGAAGGGTCTATGGGTGAATCTATAGAACGTTTCTTCCGAGGTTTTGGGGCGCGACAGAGGCGGTATTTCTACGTCAGGCGAATGAGTCGTCGCATGAAAGTACTTAGTTCAGGTCGTGAAATGCTCAAAGCTATTGTGGGTCGTTAGATGAAGTTACTTATAGATGTTCCAAAACTTTACCCAGCAGAGCGAGATTATATTCTTTCAGTTCTGTTTTGTGAATTTTTAGGGCTGGAAATACAGAGCGAGCGTTCTGAACGGCATAATGTGAAAATTTCAGCTTACGACGACTGCGAACTCATCATCGCTGATGGCTTGTTTGCTGTTTCTCCTGAATTTTGGCTGAAGCCCGATTCTCTTCCACACCAACCTCTCAAAATCTGGAACATAGATTCTGCACCGATTAAAGCAACTACTGTCAATACGAAAGTCCCTGTAATTTATGGTCATAATCCTGAATCTGCTGGCTTCTTTGAGGTAACAGAAAAACGCATCAACTGGGGACTAGATATTTTTGGTTCAGCGTTTTTTATGCTCACGCGCTATGAAGAGTTTGTTAATCTTCATCTTGATTCAAGAGAACGATTCCTAGGACGATATTCACTTGCGTATCAGGAGAGTTTTTTAGACCGTCCTATCGTTAATGAGTACCTAGAGTTACTTTGGGCGGCGCTCACAATTCTCTGGCCAACGCTGCAAAGAAAGTCTAGAGAATATAAAGTGATGCTGACTCATGATGTTGATGTGCCGTTTGCCACAATTGGCATACCCAAAAAGTTTGTTTTACGTAGCATGGGAGCTGATTTACTCCTGAGACGTGATCCTTCTCTAGCTTGGCGACGGGTAAAAAGCTTTTTTAAGATTCGACATGGAGATCATACATTAGATCCAAACAATACATTTAACTCAATTATGGATCTCAGCGAAAAACATGGATTAATAAGTCACTTTTACTTTATAGCTGGACATAGTGC
>CAKZMA010000277.1 GCA_937127375.1 uncultured Coleofasciculus sp.
GTAGCGAGCAAGATGTATTAGTAGCGAGCAAGATGTATTAGTAGCGAGCAAGATGTATTAGTAGCGAGCAAGATGCAAAGCCTGCGGCATGGCTTCGCTTAACGCACTACATACAAGGATTGCGCCATTATTGACATTAAGGTTTATATGCCGAACAGCTTACATCTTCGTGTTACTTAAATCGGGAAAAACCTCCCGCACCGCCGGATGAACCAACTGATGATTCTGGACATTCACTCCCTTTGCCAACGCCACATCTGATGCGACAGCCTTGATCCCTTCATTGGCTAACTTGAGGACATAGGGTAACGTACTGTTATTCAGGGCTTGAGTCGAACTCCAAGGTACAGCACCGGGCATATTGGGGACACCATAATGGACAACCCCTTCATCTATATAGGTAGGATTCGTGTGTGAGGTAGATTTCAAGGTTTCAATACATCCTCCCTGATCCACCGCCACATCAACAATTACAGCACCCGGATGCATTTGTTGCACCAAGCCACGAGGAACCAGAATTGGCGCTCGACGCCCCGGAACTAATACCGCCCCAATCAGTAAATCGGCTTGGGGAACGACGGCTTCAATTTGGGCTGAATTACTGTAAAGGAGTTCAACTCTGGAACCAAACAAGGTTTCTAAGTAGGCGAGACGTTCAACATTAATATCCAAAATCTGAACTTGAGCGCCCATTCCTACCGCCATTTTCGCCGCTTCTGTGCCGACAACGCCACCCCCAAGAATCACTACCTTACCGCGTCTCACTCCAGGAACCCCCCCTAAAAGCACCCCGCGCCCACCTTGCTGGCGTTCTAGAAATCGAGCGCCAAATTGGACAGAAAGACGACCCGCAATGATGCTCATTGGCGTCAGCAAGGGGAGGCGGCGATCTGGAAGTTCCACCGTCTCATACGCGATCGCACAAACACCACTATCGATTAAACACTCGGTCAACCGGCGATCCGCCGCCAAATGCAGGTAGGTAAACAGTAATTGTTCTTTCTGTAAATATGAATACTCCGACGTTAGCGGTTCTTTTACCTTAACCACCAGTTCCTGATTCCACGCCTCGGCTGCTGTGGCGACAATCTTAGCGCCACTATGCTGATAGTCTTGATCAGTAAAGCCAGCACCCGCTCCCGCCTGGGTTTCAATCCAAACCTGATGTCCTGCTTCCTGTAAGACGCGAACACTACTAGGACTCAAGCCGACTCGAAATTCTTGGTCTTTTGTCTCTTTGGGTACACCGATTTCCATCGTTTTCCTTTATGTAATGCAGTTTTCAGATGTTGTGCCATAAGGACTAAGCTTATACTCCTGGCGCGATCGCACAACACTGTTGTTGAATTTGGTATCACTTAACTGTATAAATTCTGCCCTTGCTTGTTTAAATGTTAAACTTAGTAAAGAAATATAACTAAATCATTACACCATCCTTGGCAACCATGACACAACCCCAACCCACAACCACTCCCCAACTCGCCGAACCCAAGTTCGGTTTCAATGAATATGCTGAACGTTTGAATGGTCGAGCCGCGATGATTGGTTTTGTCTTGACCTTGGTGATTGAATATGCAACAGGTCAGGGACTGCTAACGTGGCTAGGTTTGCAATAATACTCTGACTCTTACGTCTCACGTCAATTGTAGGGGCGGGTTTAGCCACTGAAGCTAGCTTACCTGCCCATAACGGATAAACAAAACCCGCCCTCCTCCACCCCTAACTGATTGCGACTATAGAGTATTAGTGTTAAAGAATAATGGGTTGTCAGTTAATCTGTCGATTAATCGGATAACCTAGAAGTAGATTAAGCACTTACGTGGAATAGAGATAAATAGCAAACCGTGATGAATGCCTTAGGACCTCGATTCTGGAAGTTAGCCTACCGCAAAGAACCAATTTCTAGCTTTATTGTCACTGTCGGCGCTGTCGATGCCGTCATTGGCGGAGTTGGCGAACGCTGGTCGCTGCTAACCTTTGGGTTAATGATGGTCATGTTAGCCGTTGGTATCCGCTGGTGGCAAAGCCAACGCCGCCAAACAGAACTGGCTGAACAACCTGTAACTCATCATTATCTGCCATCAAGTCCTTCCCGTCCACCCTTACCGATGCTCAGTACCAGCAAGCATCATCCCCATCGCTGATGCTGTTTTGGTGCAAGTCGGGTGTAATTGATCGGAAACTCAGGGCGAGACAGGAAGACGGATTGGCGGGAATGACGAGCAAAACAACATTAGAGCGATTGTATAAAATTGGCGAAGTTGCCAATCAAAGTGGATTATCGGTAAAAACGATTCGGTATTACGAAGAGGTGGGTTTACTGACGCCAACGACAACCCGTTCCGAATCAGGTTATCGCCTGTTTACCGAACCAACCCTGAATCGGTTAGCCTTTATCAAGCGATCGCAATCCCTCGGACTTAGCCTGAGTGAAATCCACGAAATCCTCAAGGTTCACGACTCCGGGGAATTACCCTGTGGTGCAGTGAAGCAACACTTGCTGCATAAAGTAGAGGAAATTAACCAGCAAATTCAAGCCCTAGAACTACTCAAATCAGAGCTTGTCGGCTTACTCTCAGGATGGCAAGAGCAGCCGCCGCGCGATCGCGTAGCTCAAACTATCTGTCCCAACATTCAATGAATAATTGTCCAGATGTATCATGGCGAGTCTTGACTCAACGCTGGGCTAAAAAGTACCTGGCGCGTGTGTAGGGGCGGGTTTCACGATTATCGTTTTTGACCTCACCCCGATGGAACTAAACCCGCCCCATTCCAAGTTTGAAGTGCGATAATTTAGGACGAATGACGAATGACAAATGACGCATGACAAATGACATAAGGGCAGTTTTAATCGGAATAATAATAAGTTTGGCGACTATAAGCCATAAGGCAATAAGTCAGCCTTTACCTGTACCCGTTGCGCCACCAAGTCCGGAAAATCCTGCCCAACCGCCGCCTCCTACACCAACAAATCCACTCAATCCCGATAATTTCTCTCCACCTCAACCTTTCTCCTCTCCTGAAACCTGGAGAAATCCGCGACTCATTTACACCTTTACAGGTCATAACACAGCCGTTGATTCCTTGTTCTTTAGCCTCGATGGAACCATTCTAATTAGCGGCGGTAGTCGTAACGATGGCAAAATTAAATTCTGGCAGCTAAAAACAGGTCGAGAAATCGACAGCCTGCGAGCGCAACGAACTTCAGTATCTGTCCTAGGCTTATCACCCGATGGAGAAACCTTGGTCAGTTCGGGTACAGATTCTGCGGTTAATCTCTGGAACTGGAGAACCGGAGACTATATCCATCAGTTTCGTGATCATACCAGCAATGTTTTATCCTTGGCAATCACGCCAGATGGTCGCACCTTAGTCACAGGCGCTTTAGATGGAATTCGACTATGGGATTTAACCAAACAACGTCGAATGTACACCTTAGCGCGTTTCGATAACCAGACCTATGGACTGGCGATTCACCCCGATGGAGATATCCTGGCAAGTGGTCATAAGTTTGGTTCAATTAAACTCTGGAATGTAAAAACAGGACAGTCACTCAATCGGATTAGCGCCCATCGTGGTTCAGTTAATGCCTTGGCGTTTACACCCGATGGACAAACATTAGTCAGTGGTAGTTACGATCGCACGATTAAAATCTGGAATCTCAGAACAGGACAATTAGCACAAACTCTTTCGGGACATACCGGGCGAGTCTGGGCTGTGGCGATTAATCCCGATGGTGAAACTCTCGCTAGCGCCAGCCGTGATGGGGTGCGGTTATGGAATCTCAGAACCGGTGAACTGTTAGCGTTACTGACAGCCCATGACGATTGGGTGCATTCCGTTGCCTTTAGCCCTGATGGTACACTCCTAGCAACGGGTGGATTTGATCGGCAAATCATGATTTGGCAAATTTCTCCCGTGAGTGGTGAAGAGTTGGCACAACGTTCTCAGTAGGGGCTTGGTTACCAAGCCCCTACTTCACTGGGGGAGCTGGGGAAGCATGTAGAGACGTAGCATGCTACGTCTGGGAAGCTGGGG
>CAKZMA010000278.1 GCA_937127375.1 uncultured Coleofasciculus sp.
TTTTACCGGAGAATTTGATGGAGTATCGGTTTCACGGGGGACAGACGAGTTTAAGACAGAATCTACATTTTTTGAAGGCGAAGGTGTTTTGTATTGAGAGTTATCGATTTCCCGAACAGGAATTAGAAAAACTACGCATACAAAAATTGGCATGGACAAAAGAAGCCTTGGGATTACGGTTAATTGAAAATGGGGATACAGTTCAGGGACGCCAAATGTTGCAAGATGTAGCGGAGATTATTGGCAGTTCTCGGAAAGCGCAATTGGGAGTAATTTTATCCTATTTACCCCTAAGTTTACGCCAAGCGGCGTTGCAGGTGTTTCGCCAAATGCGTCCCAAAGATTATACCGATCAGGTGCGAGAAGCGGGTTGAGAGTTCCTGGGCGCACTGTGCGATAAAAAAATAGTAAGGTATGATTTTTAGTGTTGTTAGACAATTGATAGTAAAAACCATGTCTCAAAAATCACCTTTTCTTCAGCTTTTGCAAGAATCATCGACATTACGACAAAAAGCAAATCGTCAATTGCATCATGGTATTGAAGATATAGTTCGATCAATTTCACAACGACATATTTTGTCGCAAGTAATTAATCAGAAAGAAATTAGGGTTGTTGGATTAAGACGCAGTGGCAATCATGCCATTATTCATTGGATAGAAAAGCAAGAAACTGGAAAGGTTAGACACCTGAACAATATCCGAGTCAATAGAAATCCTTATCGGGAAAAATACGAAGATTTACTCCGAAAAGACAAAACCAAAGACATTGAGTGGTGGCGACAAGAAGCCAAAGGTTTTTTTGAAAAAAAAGATTGTTTGCTGCATAGCTACGAAGATTATAGTCTGGAGCAAATCACCAATCCTTTATTTGAGTTAAAGCATGATCTCTATTTCGGTAAGAGTCAAGACAAGTACGATGTTTTAATTTTACGAGACCCATTTAATTTGCTGGCGAGTAGAATCAAGAAAAACTATAGAGATGTCAATTCTAAAAATAAAACAGATATAGGTATGTGGATTGACTATGCTAAAGAATATTTAGGAGAAACAAATCTCTTAAAAAACAAAAAAATATGTATTAATTATAATCAATGGTTCGCTGACGTAGACTATCGCCGAGACATTGCGTCTCAGCTCAACCTAGAGTTTTCGGATGTCGGCATCAATACAGTCAGTCGTCGAGGTGATGGTAGTTCCTTTGAAGGACGTGAATATCACGGAAAAGCAATAAATATGGATGTTGGTAGCCGATGGAAATACTTCGCTGATGATCCATCCTACCGAAAGTTATTCGATAATCAGGAGTTACTGGAATATTCTGAACGGATATTTGGTCACATTCCAGGAACAGAATCTTTGAGAAAACAATGAAAGGGAGTTATTGGTGGGGAGGGCAGGTTTTGTGGTTCAGTTATCGGTGAATATCTAATTTAGTTCCTAAACCTGCCCCTACAGGGTCTGGGCGTAAAGGGGAGTGTATCAAGCCAAAGCGTTTTTTGGTGTGTTGTATTGTCTGACTGATCCGGATTTGTATTTTTTGGCTTGTGAAACGAAAGGCGAAGATAAGGAGACGTTTGATAGCGCTAAAGCGCTGACTACAAACGAGTAAAACTCTCCTATCTTTGGGGATAGTGACAATGCGATCGCGTTGATGAAGAATTTAGTCACGGCAATGGAATGCCACAACATTGGTAGTGGGAGCATCTTATTCTCTAGAATTGGGGAAGCGAATTAAGTTAGGTTGATTGTATGGACATTAAAGAACTAAAGTTTCTGTTGAAACTATTGGGGAAGCAGGATTATCGAGCATCGATTACGGAACTTAAGCCAAATTCTAAAACACCAGCCTCAGAACGCGATCGCATTTGCCGTCAGCTACGGGAACGGGATTTGGTTGGCTATAGTGAGGAGATTCAAAAGCTGAAAATTGCTCCTCCTGGGCAATCCTTGCTGAAATTAGATCCGGCGGGATTACCTGTAACTCCACAAGAGTTGAAAATACTCCAAGCTTGTGAGAAGGGCGCGATTACTCCCGGCAAAACCAAAATCACCCCGGCTAAAACCCGACAAGCACTCATCGACAGTTTGGCACATCGGGGGTTTATTGAGCCAGTACAGACACGAATTAAAGAAGTTTGGCTGACGGAACCGGGGAAGGAGTATCTGCGGGAGGAATATATGCCTCTGGGTGCAGGGAATCTAACGATGACTAAAGCAATGCTGGCAGATTACCTGCGCTTTCTACGGAAATTCCTGCCCCGAGAGTTACAAGCCGTTACCGCGTCACCAACGCCAGCGACAGCCGCCTTGACAAGCCAGCCAGGTAGAGACGTGTCATGGCGCGTCTCCAATGATGAAGAGATTTTACAGATAATTCAAGATTTAGACCGACAATTGGGGACTGACAACTATTTGCCGATTTTCTATTTGCGGGATAAGTTACAACCGCCCCTGTCACGGGAAGAATTAGATCAGGCACTCTATCGCCTAGAACGGCAAGATAAGATAGAACTTAGTGCTTTACAAGAAGTAAGAGCGTATACCTCAGAACAAATTGAGGCGGGGATTCCTCAAGATATTGGGGGACGCTTGTTCTTTATCATCGTGACTTAAGGTCAATGGTACTGACTGGCATGCTGGGGGGTTGAGCGAAGTCGAAACCCACCCTACACTATATCAACGGTGGAGGCGAGCCAAAAATGCACGCTTTTCAGTGCCATTCGACTTGACATCCTACCCACTAATTCTATTTCTTTATCCCGGCAGTCTCTGAGTAAAACCCGATTTTAGCATGACACCCATCGATCAAATTATTCGGCAAGAGATTAATCCCTTTGACCCAGTAACCTTTCAGACGGGTAACTTTTGGCAAGAACGGCAAGATCAAGCGATTACGGTTGATTCAATTCATCAAAGTGTGATTACTCAAATAGAAGGGGTTCTGGATCAAGTTGCTAAAGACCATTATCCGCGCACTTTACTATTGGCGGGAGATTCCGGTTCAGGTAAGAGTTATCTTTTAGCACGGCTGAAACGCACGCTTAACCCCAAAGCCTTTTTCGCTTATATTGAACCGTGGCCCGATAGTGATTATATCTGGCGTCATATTCTGCGGCAAACGGTCGATAGTTTGATGCATGTTCCCGAAGGTCAACAGGATTCTCAGTTGCTGCTTTGGCTCAATAGTTTACCTGCTTTCAAAAAAAGTAGCTTGATCAAACAGCTACTGGGTGAGCAGAAGAAATTTATTAGTGATCTGACAGCCAGTTATCCGTCAGGAATCTACAATCCCAGAGAGTTTTTCAAAGTCCTCTATCACCTGACTAATCCTGAATTACACGCCCTTGCTTGTTATTGGTTGCGCGGAGATGAATTAGATGAAGATGATCTCCAAGAATTGGGAGTTAAACGTTTAATCGATACTGAAGATGCGGCTCAGAAGGTTTTGGCTAACTTTGGTCGAATTTCAGCCAGCAGCCAGCCGATTGTCCTGTGTTTTGACCAATTGGATAACATCCCTCGTTTTCCTGACGGTTCCCTGGACTTACAAGCTTTATTTAATGTCAATTCCAGTATTCACACGCGCTATCCGCAAAACTTGCTGGTGATTATTAGTATTATTACCAGTACCTGGAGAGAGAATAAAGATCGCATCCAACCTGCTGATATAACTGAAGGTCGAGTCATTGGAGCGCTTTCTCTCAAACCGATTACATTGGAGCAAGCCGAAGCACTTTGGGCAACTCGACTTTATCCGTTACATCAGCAAGTTGAGCCTCAGCCTGACTCGCCGATTTATCCCTTAACTCGGCAAGCTTTAGAGGAGAAATTTCCCCGTGGCAAAACTACTCCTCGCTATGCTTTACAATTAGGGAGTCAGCTATTTAAAGAGTATAAAGCTCATTTAGTTAAAGGCGGAGTTCCAGTCACGCCTAAGCCGGAACCAGAGACTCCCTCGCCAAAACCTGTGAATCCTCCAACTGATCCGTTGGCTGCATTTGATTTAGTCTGGCGCAAGGAATTCAAAAAAACGCAGCA
>CAKZMA010000279.1 GCA_937127375.1 uncultured Coleofasciculus sp.
CGATTGTCCGGCGATAGCCCTGTTGTGTAGTTGATAAGCTGTCCTGCATTAATTTACAGCAAGGCACAATCGGTGTAGCTCATTTCAACCCTTCTACTGGCAATGTCTAAAGTACTTGTATCCGATCCCATTGATCAAGCTGGAATTGATATCCTCTCCCAAGTGGCTCAGGTTGATGTGAAAACCAATCTATCGCCTGAGGAACTCGTTGGCATCATCCCTGACTATGATGCCATGATGATTCGTTCTGGCACTCGTGTGACCCAAGAAATCATCGAAGCGGGCAAACAACTCAAGATTATTGGACGTGCGGGAGTTGGCGTTGATAACGTTGATGTCCCAGCCGCTACCCGTAAGGGTATTGTCGTGGTTAACTCCCCCGAAGGCAATACCATTGCGGCGGCTGAACACGCTTTAGCAATGATGCTGTCCTTATCACGCCATATCCCGGAAGCCAATCAGTCGGTGAAAAATAGTCAATGGGATCGCAAGCGCTTTATCGGTGCCGAAGTTTACAAAAAAACCATCGGTATTGTGGGCTTGGGTAAAATTGGTTCCCATGTGGCAACTGTCGCCCGTTCTATGGGGATGAAGTTACTCGCCTATGATCCCTTTATTTCCCTGGAACGCGCTGATCAGCTTGGCTGTCGTCTGGTGGATATGGATTTGTTGTTTCGGGAGGCGGATTACATCACCCTACATATTCCCAAAACCCCGGAAACCACTCATCTGATTAATGCTGAAGCCTTGGCGAAAATGAAACCAACGGCTCGAATTATCAATTGCTCTAGAGGTGGAGTCATTGACGAGACGGCACTTTCGGAAGCGTTAAAGGCAGGTAAAATAGCTGGGGCAGCACTGGATGTATTTGAGTCAGAACCCCTGGGAGAATCCCCCCTACGGGAACTGGGCAAGGAAGTGATCCTCACGCCTCACCTGGGTGCATCAACCGCAGAAGCCCAAGTTAATGTTGCCATTGATGTGGCTGAACAAATTCGCGATGTCCTCTTAGGATTACCTGCCCGTTCAGCCGTGAATATTCCCGGATTATCGTCTAATGTACTAGAACAGCTCAAACCCTACATGCGGTTGGCAGAAACCCTGGGTAATTTAGTCAGTCAATTAGCGGGTGGGCGAATTGAACAGCTAAATGTCCGGTTACAAGGGGAGTTAGCCACGAATAATAGTCAGCCATTAGTTGTCGCCTCTCTCAAAGGATTGCTATCTCAAGCCTTGCGTGAGCGAGTCAACTACGTCAATGCTTCAATTGAGGCAAAAGAGCGGGGGATTCGAGTAATTGAAACCCGTGATGCTTCGGTTCAGGATTATTCAGGCGGTTCGCTGCTGTTATCGGCAAAGGGTTCCTTGGGTGAACATTCGGTGACGGGAGCGCTACTCAGCGATGGTGAAATTCACATCACCAGTATTGACGAGTTTCCGATTAATGTACCACCGAGTCACCACATGCTCTTTACCCTGCACCGCGATATGCCGGGAATTATTGGTAAAATTGGGTCGCTACTGGGTAGTTTTAATGTCAATATTGCCAGTATGCAGGTCGGTCGCAAAATTGTGCGAGGGGATGCTGTAATGGTCTTGAGCATTGATGATCCCCTACCGGAAGGAATTTTGACCGAAATTACCAAAGTTCCTGGTATTCGGGACGCTTATACGGTAACACTGTAGTCACGTCAATTTTGGATTTTGGGTTTTGGATTTTGGATGACTCAGACGGTAGAACAGCGATCCTGCGGTCTCTGTTGGTTTCCAACGACTCTCCCTTAATCTAAAATCTGAAATCTAAAATCTGAAATCGTATGGCAAATAGCTGGTGGGAAATTAAAATTTTGGGCGATCCAGCCCTGGAGGATTTAATCTTCTGGCGACTGGATAGTTTCGGCTGTCGGGGAATGTCTTGTGAAAGCAAAGGACATTCTCAACTGATCCGAACTCACTTACCCCAAAATCAGGCACATTTGTTGGATTTGGCAGCACTTTCTTTATGGTTGCGCCAAGATGCGCTGACGGTAGGATTGCCACTCCCCTTAACCCAGTGGCACTTAATTGATGAAGAAGATTGGGCAAGCAGTTGGAAACAGCATTGGCAACCCACAGAAATTGGCGATTGCTTTTTGATTTACCCGGCTTGGTTATCTGTACCCCAACAAACCGATCGCCTGCTGTTGCGGCTCGATCCGGGTGCAGCATTTGGTACGGGAACCCATCCCACCACGCATCTGTGCCTAGAAGCCCTGGAAATGCGAATCGGTTATGATCATAGCCACCCCGTTATTGCGGATATTGGGTGTGGATCGGGTATTTTATCCATTGCCTCTGTGTTATTGGGGGCAAAAAAAGTCTTGGGGGTAGATATTGATCCCCTAGCTGTGCGCTCTGCCCGCAGCAACCGAGAATTGAATCAGATTAGTGCCGATCGCTTTGTGGTGAAGAAAGGTAGTGTTGAGCTATTATCTCATCTTTTGGGGGAGAAAAAGGTTGATGGTATTCTCTGCAATATCCTGGCAGAAGTGATTATTGACCTAATTCCCGGAATCAGTGCGATCGCGAGTCCCCACAGTTGGGGAATTATTAGCGGGATATTTTTGGATCAGGCTAAACCTATTGCTGATACCCTAGAACAACATAACTGGACAGTAGCGACTCTCTGGAAACGCCAAGAGTGGTGTTGTTTTAATATTCGACGATAGATGATTAGGAGTGCCGAATCATCAATACCTACAGTAGAACGCCTATAATTGACCCGTTCAGCGTAAATGAATTTTCTATGATGAATGCCTTTGCCGCTCGTTTTAGCTTTGCTCTGCTTGTTCCTACAACCTTTTTGACAGTGGGCTTAACGGCGGCGGCTGTGAGAGCGCAAAATCAACTGTATAATCCGATTCCGATTCCTGAGCGTAATCAAGTTTCTGATACCCTCACTGACCAAGATATTCCCACGGGAGAGGGGGGGTTTGCCCGGGACTACACTATAGAATTGAGTGGTGGCGATCAAGTGGCTATTGATTTAATTTCAGATAGCTTCGATACAATTGTTACGCTCTTAGCCTCTGATGGCTCGACGATTGCCGAAAATGATGATGGTCCCGATGGTACGACGAATTCGTTGCTATTTTCCCGGATTACTGAAACGGGAACCTATATTATTCGGGTGCGTGCTTTTGGAGAAACGGGAGGGGGTCCTTTTACCTTGAAGGTGACCCGTTTGCGACCGATTTGAATTACGAAATGCTAGAGGTTGAAATCCTCGACTGATTGTAGAGACGTTGCATGCAACGTCTCTACACGGTTATTGACAAAATGTCAAAATTGACTGCCAAATTTCGCCTTTTACGTCACTTAACGAATGATCACTATTGAGTGGGATAAGCTTCACCCAAGATCGTTCCTTGGCATAGATTAGGCTTTCATTGAAGGGAATCACCTCATCATGCTGCCCATGCAAAATTAGAGTAGGAATGGGTCGTTTCAATCGGTGAGTGGGTTCATACTGAGGGATATCTTCCACAAATTGATAAGACAGGGGCAGTTCTCGCTGTTCGCCATAATGATAAATGGGACGATATCCTTCAAGTTGCCATTGATGCAGGGTTTCTTTTCCCAGAGTAGATAACCAATGACAGAGAAATCCAAATGCTGGCGCTAGCAGAATCAACCTCTGGATTAAAGGGTGATATTCCCCTAACCAAGCCGCCGTAAGTCCGCCTAAACTCGAACCGATTAATGTGATTGGGGTGGGCGTTGACAAACACTCCGTCTGAATTTGCTGAATCTGACGGGTAAGCGTCAGATGAGAAAAGTCTCCCTGGTTCAGATCGGGAACCAACAGAGACACTCCCAACTCCGCAAAGCGATCGCGTAAATAAACCGCCTTTGCCGATCCCGGACTGGACGCAAAACCGTGTAAGTAAATATATTTCAAAACTATTTTCCTCTACGGCTTCTCATTTACATATACCGCTTTGAAACCTTTAAAATGTGTATTTATGTTAAATAAAGTTAAGCTATATTGCTTTTTCTCATAAAATTCACGAAAAGTTTGATATGTTCATAATCTATCCTCAAAATAAACACCGAAAACAATGAAAGTTTCACAAAATTCAAAACATTTAGGTCAATCGGTCGCTCTAGGCATCCTCCTAGTCCTCACGACTTTGAGCATTTTTATACTGATGATGATGCAGAGTGGAGTTTAGTGGTGATGTATAACTGAGAATTTAGTACAAATCCTATACAGCTTAGGGGCACGACATGTCGTGCCCCTACAAAGGTTGATTGAGATTTGCTCTTGTCACCCCTTCAGGTTGGGTAGTTTACAAACGCCGTAGCAAGTTTGAACCATGGGTATCTGTACCACAAGTATTGAACAAATTATACGGGGCACTTAACTGTTTAACTTGCTGAGTTTGCCTCGGACTAGGATGCCAAGGATTGGGGTTAGCGTAAGCGTAGTAGGTTTCTACACCATCAATTCCTAAACTAGCAGCAGCGGGAATCAATTCTTTGGCTGAACGCCGCCGATAACGGCACGGATGAGCCAGCACTGCTAATCCACCCGCCTGATGCAAAACATCGATGACAGTAGCGGCTTCAGCTTGTTGATTTTTAGGGGCTTTACCCTGAAGATAAGGCTGTAACTGGGAATTGTGAGGATCAAACGCATAGCCCAAGATATGAACATCTGTATTCAATAAGCGAGCGTTGATTTCGACACCTATCCAGAGGTGAGGAATTGCCTGATGGGGTAAAGTGTTTTGGAGGGAATGGAGACAGGTTTTAGCGATTTGATAGCCATCGATTGTGTGATGATCCGTGATCGCAAACCCTTTAAGACCGATAGCAATGGCTTGTTCTATTAACGTTTTGGGATAAAGCTGACCATCGGAAGCTGTGGTGTGACAATGGAAATTGTAGGAACGCGGACAACTATCCGGTCCTAATGTTTGCCAGACTTGGCGGAGAGCTTTTTGATCGGATTCTGTATCTGTAACTGGGGATGATATTAAAACTGGAGCCATTTTTACCACCATGTTTGTCAATATTATTAATAGATGAGTCTAATGAATGAGAGGCTCTCCTCAATTGATCAAGACATTCAGCTTTTCTATCGCTACGTCCTAATCATTTCAAATTCTTAACACTATCTTAAGACTATCTTAGCAAAAGTTAGCAGTCAGTGCCTGTAAAACCTATGTGAAGCGGTCACATTGTCCATTGGTATTTTCTAGGGTCAGTATAAAATTAGCTAATCTTTCTCCTTCTGCTGGACATATAGCGCTACGCGCTAGGCAATAGGCTTTCTTTGAAGACAAAAGCTTACCTTACAAGGGATTGAGCGATTTTAATTTTTCTTCATTTGTCCTAACGTGTGTACGTAGTGCTATAGTTGGCTAAGAACTTCTACCCTTTCCCATCTGCCTTTTGTAGCAGCATCCCCCATCTAAACCGGAGAAGTTAGAGGGGGATGACGGTTAGACATTGAACCGTTCCAATAACACCCTAAGAGAATCAAGTTTTTGCCTTTGACCTCCTCTATATTCAACCATCGCACTCCTTACTTGCTCACAGAATTATCAGAATTGCGAGTTTTCCAGGCAGATTCTAGTAACTTAGTCCAGCGCTTTTGCATTTGTTTGGGTGTACATTTGAGCGCTTTGGCAATTTCAGCATCACTCTTGTGGGCTTGTTTGAGAGACAGGAGTTGCTGTTGTTGCTGATCAAGTGTAGCCAAAAAGGTGTCCCATTGGTCAGAGGTCATGCCTAATTTTTGGTCTAAATCGGCTCCCAGCCATTGGTGTACCAGTTTCCAGTGGGATGAGCGGGCGAATTTTTCGACATGGTATTTAAACCGCTGTTGCAGGTAGTCCCGTTGGCGGGGAGTTAGTCCTAAAATTTCATCGATTTCCGGTGCGGCGAGGTCTTGTAACTTTAAGACCAAGTAATCCGCGCAGTCAGAGTGACCTTGTTGCTCAAGATAATTAATCAATTCACCCACCACGCGATCGCGCAGCACCGATTCACTCGGATCAGTGGTTTGAGCAACCAGGTGCGCCCGCACTTGTTGCATCGCCGGGGAGCGGCTTAACTCTTGGGCTTCTTGGCCCTTGGCAAATTCCACCGCTTGCTCAATATCCAGAGCCGTTTCATTCGGTTGGCGTCTGGCAAAGCTTTGCGCTCTCAGGACGATAAGCTGTTGACTACAACGGTTCGGTAATGTGATGCGCCGCTTGGCATACTGTTCCGTAAATGCCATATACTCCGCCAGTTCAATTTGAGTGCGAGGCGTGTAGTCTACATCCACCTCATTTTCCCGACGAAATGCTTTCAAGGACTCAGCATAAAAGTCTTGTAAAAAGTCCTCAATCAGATTATAACGAGCCGAGAATTTTAACTGGGATTGAGGCTGAGCAACATGGCGATAAACCATGGCACTTAATGTGCTGTGCAATTCAACGCGCCCTTGCTTAGATCCCAATTTATAGTAGCCTAAACACTTATGTAAGCGGTGACGAATTAACGTAATTTGCCAGGAACGAACTTGACCCGAAGTTTGAATGCGATCGCTCTTGCGGCAAATTCGTTGTACCTCCTGCACCATGCGTTTTGCCACGACTTGAGCGCGACTGGGTAGGCGTTTGGGTTCAGAAGTCAAACCACCATTGGTTTCTAAAGCTTTGGAACCATAGAGTGCCGACCGCATTTCCTCTAGCAACAGATCAATTAAACTTTGAGTGTCTGTGCCGAAAACTTCCGGATTCTCTAGGTGGTTTGGGGAAGGTTGAGTGATAGATTTAACAGTTTTAACGTTCATGGTATTGCCCCTAAAGACTACAGTTACGAATTACCAAGACATCAGCAGAGGAACGAGTGGTTATTCGGAATAAATGCTCTGTTGCTGTCCACAATTTGAATGTAAAACGTTACGCCTAGTCTTTGGTGGAGTGATGTGTCACTAAACGAGAGATCACGAGTACACGGCAGACACCCTCGCCTCTGAAGGGACTATGCTTATGGCTGCTAACCCTTGCTACACCTGCATTTAGGCAATTGGCAAGGGGTCAGTCTTTCCACGGCTTTAATATTGAGTGAGAGTAGACAATTCACAAACTGGGTTTATTTGTGGACGTTCATCCGAAATCCCCGGTCTGTCTCCTGTAGCCCGAATGCTGATCAGCGACAGCCGAACTCGATTGGGTTTGACTCTAACGGATTACACCGATGGGTCAAACCTTATAACCCTATTCCCAACTCTGGTTAGCGGGTACAGCCCACGCCATGGCGGCTTGTGCTCCTAAACCTTTCCGCAGGATTGTTGGTTCATCCCCGGTCATATCCAGAATGGTGGATACCTGGAAACTGGGTTTTGAGCCATCATCGACAATAATGTCCACTAAACCCTCAAACTGATCAAAGAGTCTGGCGGTTTCTAGTCCCACGGTGGGGAAATTTCCCATCTCATCGGGTAAATGAGCCGACGTGGAAATAACAGGATTACCTAGCGCTTCGAGTATGGCTTGACAAACCGGATGATCCGGAACTCGGATACCACTGGTTTTACGCTTGGGACTCATCACTAGCCGAGGTACTAACTTAGTTGCGGGTAACAAAAAGGTATAGGGTCCAGGAATCAGACGTTTCATAATCCGGTAAGCCGGGTCACTGACCCAAGCATATTCAGAGATGTTGGATAACGAGGAACACAGAAACGTTAAAGGCTTCTCATTCGAGAGTTGCTTTAAACGCCTGACCCGTTCCACAGCCGATTTGACAGTCAAGTCGCAACCAATGGCATAAACGGTATCTGTGGGATATAACATCACCGCACCGTCTCGCAGGTTGTCCCTTATTTTCTCTATTCGGCGTATTTGAGGCGTGTCCGGATGGAGGGTGTAAATCGTTGCCATAAATCGTTCCAAATGATTGCAATGGTTAGATGATCTTATAAAAGCCTAAATTCCACGACCTTAAATCGGTAAAATATGGAGTCGGCATTTGAAAACGCAGGTGCAGTTAGCCAGTGAAGCTATTTATTTACCACACCCCCGAACTTACCCCAACTGATACGACGCCCGACTGTGCGATCGCGGTTGATGTACTAAGAGCTACAACCACGATTGCTACAGCCTTACACGCAGGTGCTGAAGCTGTGCAAGCCTTCAGCGATATTGATCAGTTAATGCAAGTGAGCGAACAATGGCTCCCAGAAAAACGCATTCGCGCCGGAGAACGAGGCGGCTCAAAAGTCGCTGGCTGTGATTTAGGCAATTCTCCCCTTGACTGCACGCCAGAGCGCGTTCAGGGACGCCGTTTGTTTATCACGACCACAAATGGTACTCGCGCCTTACAGCGCGTCCAGAACGCCCCTGTGGTGCTAGCCGCCGCCATGGTGAATCGTCAGACGGTTGTCAAGTATCTGCTAGAGCAAAAGCCGGAAACGGTTTGGCTAGTCGGTTCTGGCTGGGAAGGTTCCTACTCCCTCGAAGATACCGCCTGTGCAGGTGCGATCGCCGATAGCCTGATCTCTCAAACCAATCACTCGCTTAGTGATATCGCGGGTAATGATGAAGTGATTGGCGCTCTTGCCCTTTATACTCAGTGGAAAGACAAGATGTTAGAAATGTTTCACCATGCTAGTCATGGTCAACGTCTACTGCGGTTAAACGGTCATGAGGATTTAAAGTATTGCGCCCAAGCGGATAGTTTAGACGTTTTACCGATTCAGAAAGAACCCGGAGTTTTAGTCAGAAAATTCTGAGTGTAGAAAGAAGGCAAAGGGCAGAGGGTAAGCTGTTCGACATTTAAACCTTAATGTTAATCATGGTGAAATCCTTGTAGTGCGTTTAGCGAAGCCATGCCGCAGGCTTTGCATCTTGCTCGCTACTAATCGCCAATTTAAATGCATAACAGCTTAGATAGGGACGTTAATCAAAACGTCAACACTCGGTCAGGGCGGGTTTATTCGCATCAGGGTCAATTCAGCAACAATAATCATGAAACCCGCCCCTACACATTCAACACTTCCCCCGCTTCCCCTGCTCCCCCTGCTCCCCCTGCTCCCCCTGCTCCCCCTGCTCCCCCTGCTCCCCCTGCTTCCTACTGAATCGCACTAGCAATCAACCG
>CAKZMA010000280.1 GCA_937127375.1 uncultured Coleofasciculus sp.
GCATGATCTGGATCTGTTCGGCTTGCAATGACCCTGCCAGATACCAGACCCGTTTGGGATCATCTACACCCACAACATCCTGCCCTGCCACGATGCCTTCTGTGGTTGTCAGGATTGGGAATTCGCCGTCAGTGTTGATGGTCTCAATGCGGTCACGGAGCATCGCATCGATGAGGCGGTCTATCGGGGTTGATTGCCTATCGGATGATGAATCCGCATTGCGAAACGTCTGTTTGGCTTCTTCGGGAGACATCCCTGCCATGATTGCGCGACATTCATCCGCATTATCCAGAATTGCCAACAAACTCTCGGGGAGTTGGTCGCCAACATAGCTGTAGGCACGGCGATTGCGTCGCCAGCGACAGCCGGCACGTTTGAGCGTGCTACGATGGGTATAGGTTGCATCATTACCGGGAATCCACCACCAGGCAGATTTATCGGGGTCGAGCTTGGAGTATTCGGCAATCAGGGCATCTGGATCATCGCCACCACCGGTGGCAGATGCCTCCCCTGCTGAGTTGATCGACCAGTAACCATGCGGGCTGCCTTTCGGGATATCATACGGGCTACTTGCCGCATGATATTCAGGATTGTCCAGACAGGGAAAGAGAACCCAACCATCGTCCCCCCAGCGTGCGATACCGCGACTGGAACGATTTGCCATCGTAATTTTCTCCGCAGAAATCAATTCATCAGCCGTGACTTCGACGAATAACCAATTCTGGCGGAGTTTGGGTTTGTTCGGAAGATGGATGTACACATAGCTATCTCGTTTGCTTGAGATATTTTTGGCAGTCGGGATCAGTGCCAGCAACACCTCCGCGACGGCATTTGTGTACCCGATTTTGAGTGCAGAGAGACGTTTCCCCTTCCGCGTCTTGGTATGTGTTCCGTATGTGCCTAATGCGACAATGTGCTTTTCTGACATCGTGTATAACCTCCTAAAAAGTGAGATGCTGTGTGCGGTTTAGCAATGGATGTGTTTGCTGTAGACGAGTAGCCCGCCACAGCCATCGCTGGCGATGATGATGGCATTGTCCAGTTCAATCTCGATCACGCGATTGCCATAACAGGCGGCGGTATATGGATCGAGGGCGACCCATGCACAGTGCTTTGCTGATTGTTCAAGGACAGTTTCAGGGACATCTGGCAGTTGATCTTCGTTGCCAAGTTCTTCCCGTTCAAAGGCAAGAACATCGGCGATGGTTGTATCGCGGCAATGCCAGTAACCGCTGGGCGCACGGTACACCGTACCTGAGAGTGTTTTCATGCTGACCTCGCTGTTTTGAGTGTGGAAATAAAAAAAGCGCGTGCAACATGATCTCGTTGCACACGCTTATCTGAAGTTATTTCAAAGGCACAGTTGCGAAATTTCGCTACCCTTGCCTCACAAAGATTTTAGCCGACAGGCTAATCGCTCTAGTTGATCTATCCCTAACCCGATGCCATCTGTGGATTATCTGACACCAGCCCTTCTAATCGCTCACCTACAGCTGGAAGTTGTTCATCGCGTAAAGCATGCGTTGGTAAAACTCGAATTTGTGTGGGATGACTGGAACCAAAGGTGGTGACTTCATAAACGATGTCATCTTCTGCCTGTTTGAACGCATCTCGTAGTGTGATCTTGCCCTGCCCTACCTGCGCGAAGCGTTCAGCAGATAAAGCGACATACAGCCAGACCTCTGATTGATCGGTTTCATCGAGCAAGACAACCAGATACTGTGTTTGTGCGGCATTCTGGCACGCAAATAGCACAGGCTTATCGTAGTATTCATACACAGCCTGTATCGTCAGTTTGCCCAGAAAGGTATCTGTTGGTAAAACGCTCATGTTTCATCCTCAATATTCACTACAACAAAGAATATCCGCGAACAATTTCCCCTTATGTGTGAACGAAATTTCACGTTGATCTCTCGCTAGGTTGTCTGTCTTGCAAGAGCTAAACGAATACCACCGACAGCATTCAACTCTGTAGGTAGTACGCTCTTAACATGTTTATGCTCACTCGCATCGAGCAACTTATCTGTGTAGTAGCGTTTCAGATATGGTGAGGTAAGCGTAGCACCACCACCCACGACAATCAAAGATTTGATTCCTCGTAAACCGTTGAAAACCCCGTCAACAATATTGTTAGAAATCCAGTCCGCATAACGTTCTGAAAATTTCTGCACAGCAGGTTCGATATCCACGGCGCTCGCGCCACTGGTCAGCGTATAGTCGCCAGTCTCTAAGCCTTTACGCATAGCTTGATCGACATCATCAGTGGACAAGAGTGAGAAATCGTCACCATTTTTCTTGACCACTCGCAATACATTGTCCAATATGTGCGCTTTAATACCCTGCCCTTCCCATGTTGCTGACTGGAGACTTTCCGGGTTGAATTGCCCATCTTGCATAGCGAGTGCATCTAACGTGTACATGCCTGCATCAAGTACAACCGTTTGCCCATCCAGCACATCACTATCTACGGGATTACCATCATCATCAAGCGCAAAGGCGCCAACCGCTCCGAGACCTTCCGGATGGATCGTGACTTTGTCTAATTTGAAAACACGTGGTTTCTTATCATCTTTGAATTGGACTGCAATTCGATTGTTGATCTGTTTCATGCGTGTGGTGATACCCGTTTTGGCATCAAAGAACATAGCGGGAGGCGCAAAAACGGTCAAATCAACACTTCCGCCCTTTTTAGGTAGCAACTTTCCAAGAGCAACAGAGACGAGAAACAACCAGAATTCATCACCATATCGGAATGCGCCTTGATGACGCTCGATAGCTCGACGGGATTTGAAAACATCATCGCCAACAACATAGCGAAAATTTCCCCACTGCACATAGTCGATATTCATCTCGAACTCATCACCAAGACCAAGTGAATCACCCGTGACGGACGCACGAACAGAAGGAAAGCCGATGCTATCGTATCCTCGACTTTTGGCACGAACAGCGTTCGTGAACCCATTACCCGCATCAACTGCTACAATGTAATCTGACATATGCTATAATCCTTAATAACTAATCTGTACTGAAATAATGTACACAATTTGGGCACGTCGCTAGCGTGTCCTTTTTGCATTGCTACTGCTGTAATGCTTGCATTGACTTCAAGAAATTCTGAGTTGCGCTACTGTCTCCTTTCGCTTTCTTAACCTCAAGTGTGAGATCATCATCGTCATCATCGTATATGGGTGGTGAAAATTGTGGCGTAGTTAACGAATTCAGTCCTCCGCCATTTGACGGACCACCTCCCCCATTACCAAGAGACTGAAGACCGCCTGATCCTGATATCGGCTTATTGCCCTGTTGAAGCAATAACTTCTCTAAACGCTCAAGCTGCTGTTGCAAAAGACCTTGAGTTTGCCTGCGTTCAGACTCAATTTTCTCGCGTTCAGCGGCAAGCGCCTTCTCTGCATCTCGCATTCGCTTTTCGTGCCATTGACGCTCAGCTTCAAGGCGTTCCTGCTCAGCTTCAATCCACTGCTTTTCAGCGTGTATTTGTTGTGGCGTTTGCTGTGTTACTGGCTTAGATGCTTCAGGTAATTCATTGCCCCTACTCTCTTCACTTGGAACAGGCTGAACCTCGCGGATATACTCCATAAATTCGGCTTTGACCCAGGGGAATAATTCAAAGAGAACATTGAGCTTTCCATCTCGAAGATCGCAAATAAGACGAATTCCATCACGAATAGTCTGTGCGAATAAGCGATCTCGCTTTAATTCTTCTACTTCATCTGCAATCTCAGCTTCATCTTTTTTGTTGACATCAAGCCAAAATGTAAATCGAAGCCGAAAGCGTTTACTACTCATGGTATACTATCTTTCATGCTAATTGGCACTATAAGCCGTTGTCACTTAGAGCTAATTTAACCCATTAGATATAATAAAGCAATAATTTGAACAAATTTTTCACAAATAGACATATATTAGAGGGTATAATTTGCGCTCATTATCACTAACTAATTTTGACTTAGACCCTCCAATTAGAGGCAGAGACATCTAATTAGGGTAGAGGGAGTACACAAAATGTACACAACCAAACATGCACAAATCATCTTTCGTGTTGCCTCATCGCAAACGATCCGTAATTGGGCAAAGGAGTTTGAAGAATATTTATCTCCAACTGCAACACCGGAAAAAGGCGGAACGCGCTTATTTACAAAAGAAGATATGGAAGTATTTGCATTAATTTCTGATCTATCATCACAGAACACATCATTTGTAGAAATCCATGCAGCATTGAAATCAGGACAACGTGGGAAAGCCCCAAACATAAACCCAGATGACTTGGATGGGTTAGCAGCAGGGGAGATTGAAATGCAATTAAGTACAGAACTGGATGAGACACGAACACTTGCAAACAAATTACAAGCAGAATTAGATACTCTTAAAGAACAATTCCAACCGATAAAAGAAGAAAATATACGGTTACAAACACAAATCGAGGATAAAGATCTAAGGATTAATGAATTAAACCAACAGCTCAAAGATGCCCAAGCTAGAGTTGAAAAGCTAGCAGAAGAAAAAGGTGATGCGTATGTGCGTGGAATTATGGATGCCATGAAACGAAATGGAACATTCAAAGATGATGAAGACTAATTACAAAAAGTGAAACAGATAAATGAGAAAGGGAGAAAGGTTGAGAAATAGCCAAACTAGTGAAAAAATGCTAATCTAGTGAATGAACATGGAAAAATCAGGAAAGATCTGGGTGCAAAACGCCATGTCAGAGACACAAGAAAATCCATTTGATGGTTGGGTTACAATTCAAGAAGCAGGAGATATTGTCAATCGCAATCAAGCAACAGTAAGATACTGGGCAAGAATGGGAAGAATTACAGCATATCCAATCGGAAGTCGTGGGCTGCAAGTTGTGAACGTCGAAGAAGTGAAAGAATATTCCGAACAAGCACAGCGTTTGACACCCCAAAAAAGTAACAGTGAAAAAAGCGACTAGATTAGTTGCAATATTCTACAGAAATCAGTAGAATACTTATGATAGTAAGTCTATTATCAGGAAGAGGCTGATGGAAG
>CAKZMA010000281.1 GCA_937127375.1 uncultured Coleofasciculus sp.
AGGGGTGAAATGCTTTTTCTGCCGAGCTTTTGAGCTGCTTGTCACCCCTTCAGGTTTGTATCCCTGTGCAAGCTGGTTACCTGTGCTTTGTCAGCATCCGTCAGCCGAACCTTTGACTTGGATCGGATTACGGGAAATTACAGCAGCTAACTCTCCTCAATTGCCTAGCCTATCGCGTTTGGCAAGGGTGTTGTTAACCAGTTTATTGGTGACAGGGGTGGTTATGGGAGTGCGATCGCTTGGTTGGTTGCAATTCTGGGAATGGAAAGCCTTTGATCACCTGATGCAATTGCGTCCCCCGGAAGGGCGAGATTCGCGGTTATTGGTGGTTGAAGTCACTGAAGCCGATTTACAATTGCCAGAACAAGAGGATAGAAAAGGCTCATTAGCCGATGGCGCGATCGCGAAACTGTTGCAGAACCTTGAATCCTATCAGCCGCGCGGGATTGGCTTGCTTATCTTCCGCGATTTTCCGATTGAGGCGCAATTTAAACAATTACGCGATCGCTTCAAGTCAGATAACCGTTTTTTGGCGATTTGTCACGCTCAAGAATTAGGGAATCAGGATTCAGGCGAAAGTATTCCTCGTCCACCAGAATTGCCAAAAAAACGACAAGGGTTTGATAATATTTTACCCGATCCGGATGGGATTGTGCGTCGTCATCTGTTATCGATGAATGTATCGGCTACATCTCGTTGTAGTGCGGAGGTTTCCATCAGTCTGTTGCTGGCATTACGTTATTTAGAATTAGAAGAAAAAAATATTAGTCCACTCGATTTTAACTCAGAGGGCAATTTACAACTGGGGCAGGTTATATTTGAGCGTTTAAAGGCATCGATGGGGGCTTATCAACGGGTTGATACTGGGGGAACTCAAATCCTAATTAACTATCGCTCACCGACAAAGATTGCCGAAACGGTTTCATTAGCTGATGTTTTGGCGGATAAATTAAACCCAGAAGTTGTCAAAGATAAAATTATTTTGATTGGCGCTCGTCATGTGAACTCTAAGTATTTTACCACACCGAACGGGGAAAAAATTTCCGGGGTAATGCTTCAGGCGCAGATGATCAGTCAGATTCTGAGTGCGGTTTTAAATCAGCGATCTCTGATTAAGTTTTGGTCTGGGTGGAAAGAGGGATTATGGATTTGGAGTTGGTCGTTTGTCGGCGGTGTTCTGGTTGTGTGCTGGCGGTTCAGGTGGTATCAAGGATTAGTTGGGGTTGGTTTAGGTGGCGTTTTGTATGGCGTTTGTTATTATCTTTTGATTCAAGGATTTTGGGTGCCTTTGGTACCATCAGCGCTGGCAATTGTCGCCACCAGTGGTTTAGTCATTGTCGGTTTTCAGGAGAAAAGATGAGGGAAGAAACCCAAGCTATTCAGGTTCCCTCCCGGTTCCCTCCCCTTGATAAGGGGAGGGTTAGGGTGGGGTCAGATCAAGGTATCGCTTTTTTTGTGAGCTTAAGTTGACACCAATGATCGATGTGCGCCCCATTGACGTGCTTTAGGGGTTGCAAATAAAGCATTTTAAGGCACTAAAGTGCCTACTACAAACAGTTTAAAATTCGGGTGACCATAAATCAACAATGGCTACCTCAAAACCGGGGAGTAAATCAGGAATCGTTAGTACATCACCATCGCCCAATATTTCTACCTCAGAGTCAGGACGATAAATTTCAACTCGACGCCGTTGCGGGTTCATCAAAATGCCCACTTTTGTTCCTTGACTTAGGAAAAATTGAATCTTATCTCTCAGCGATTTTAGGGTATCTGTTGGTGACTTCACCTCAACCATTAAATCAGGAGCCAATTCCGCAAATGAACGCGGACTTTTGGGTAACCGTTCGCGTCGAACAAAAGAAACATCAGGCGCTCTAACATTCGCACTCGGCAGATCAAAACCTGCACTAGACGCTGTCACCCGACCAAGTTTTTTAGGTCTCACCCAATTTCCTAAAACCCTAACAAATTCGGCGGCGACTTCATCGGATTCATAACCGGATGGACTCATAACTATAATTTTTCCGTCAACTAACTCCATGCGATAGTCAGGATATTCCGCTTGTAATTTCTCTAAGTCTTTGCGAGTTAGAGCCGTCAGGGACGCCATAGAACCTCCTTCCGTCTAGAGCTATAATTCTTGATCAATATAATATATCATTACGGTTAAAATTCGGGTGACCATAAATCAACAATGGCTACTTCAAAACCCGGAAGTAAATCAGGAATCGTTAACACATCACCATCGCCCAATATTTCCACCTCAGAGTCAGGACGATAAATTTCAACTCGACGCCGTTGCGGGTTCATCAAAATGCCCACTTTTGTTCCTTGACTTAGGAAAAATTGAATCTTATCTCTCAGCGATTTTAGGGTATCTGTTGGTGACTTCACCTCAACCATTAAATCAGGAGCCAATTCCGCAAATGAACGCGGACTTTTGGGTAACCGTTCGCGTCGAACAAAAGAAACATCAGGCGCTCTAACATTCGCACTCGGCAGATCAAAACCTGCACTAGACGCTGTCACCCGACCAAGTTTTTTAGGTCTCACCCAATTTCCTAAAACCCTAACAAATTCGGCGGCGACTTCATCGGATTCATAACCGGATGGACTCATAACTATAATTTTCCCGTCAACTAACTCCATGCGATAGTCAGGATGTTCCGCTTGTAGTTTCTCCAAGTCTTTGCGAGTCAGGGCTGTCAGAGAAGCCATAGAACCTCCTTCGGTGTATATCTAAAAATTTTTCTCAATCATGATGTTAGTATAATACTACATTGAATCCCAACTATTAAATCTAAATTTAACATGAATGCAACCCATTTATTAATTAAACCTCTACAAATTGCCGTTGCTATCAGTTGGATAATGTTGGGGTTTACCCCAGTGCAAGCTCAACCAACTGCACCACCCATTCCCAATCAACCCCCAAACCCTAACCCATTAGAAGAATTGATCTTCCTGAATCCGCCTCCCGATCAAGATGCTCCCGAGGGAACCGAAGCGTCAGGCGATCGCAATCCTTGTCCAGAGGTACTAAAACCCCTGACAGCCTTAGTTCCCGTCAGAGTAACTCAGCAAGATGAGCAAAAATTAGTATCGCTGCAAGTCGAAACAACCCAAGCGCACCCTACCTTTTGGTTTTATATCCCTTATCAACCAGAAGCCATTGTTTCGAGTACGTTTCTAATTCAAGATCGTCAAGGTAGAACCATCTATGAAACAGAGGATAATTTTGTGATTACAGATGCACCGGGGATTATTCGGATCACACTTCCTCCGACAGAACCCCCCTTAAATAAAGATGAGTGGTATGAGTGGGGCTTAGGGGTTAAAGTTAGCTGTGATGCAACGCTTCCTCCCCAACGGGATTCTACGGAAGGATGGGTAAAACGAGAGGACATTAATTCTCAATTGCAGACTCAGTTACAAAACGCCACACCCCGAAAACGCGCTATTCTTTATGCAAGGAATGGCTTTTTGTTTGATGCACTGACAGCGCTAGCGGACATGGAAAACAAGGATTTGATGCAGGAAGACTGGAGTCAGCTACTGCGTTCTGTTGGTTCAGAAGAGTTAGACGCGATCGCGACTGAACCTATTGTTGATTGCTGTAATGTAGAAGCAGAGGAAGAGGTTTCTCAATAAATAAATGACGAATGACAAGAAAACTCGTAAAATCTATATTCCACTATTTTAGCTGTGTTATATCATGTCCGATGTCCGATGAAACCCCTCCAACAAGGAGATATCCCGTAGGGTGGGCATTGCCCACCAGCCTTAATTCAGTAAGCTGTTACGCATTTAAATTGAGAATCTTCTGCCTTCTTGTACTAGCGCCAATTGCCAACCAGTACAAAGGGTGCCCAATAATAAGGCTTTTTGTTGGTTTCATTCTTACTCAAAACAGCAAGTTGAGCTAATTGTAGCGCTTTTGCCTTGTTTATACCGGGTTTCCCTAACTCTTGGTAAAACACATTCATGACAGAAGACGTGGAACTATCATTAACATTAAACAACGTTGCAACCGTACTACGCGCTCCCGCTTGCACAGATACACCAGCAATTCCTAAAGCCGCTCGTTTATCACCTTTTGCTGTTTGACAAGCACTCAGAACCAGTAATTCAATCGCACTGGGGAGATTGGCTTCTCGACTACGCAGTAACTGTTTGATTTGGTTAACATTGATATTCTGATCGTATGCCACAATATAGGTTTGCTCAGGACTAGAACTGAATACGCCATGAGTGGCGAAGTGAACCACTGGAAATGGTTGGGCATTAATTACGTCTCGTAATGCTTCCGTCTCAAATGCTTCATTCAAAAGCATCCGGTTGTTGGGAATTTCAGCGCTAATTTGTTCCAATTCCCGGACAACATAGGGGAGTGCAGCAGAATGGGGTCTTTGCTCACTTAACCCACCCATTAATAGGGAAAATTCTGATTTGTTTAGGGGTTCTGATTCTGATAGATTGAATCCCATATTTACGGCAATGCTATAGTGTTCTACGAGATACTGATTGCCGTCATAGAGAGCTGCCATGGGAACATTTTTTAAGGCTCCGTCTAAAACAAAGACTAAGGTGTCAATATTGTTGTTTTTTAGGTAAACTTCGGCGGGACGAATTAGCCAATCATAGAGTTTGCGGAAGGTGGAATCCTCATCTAACCCGGTTTTTTTTGCTTCTAAGTCTTCCCGAAGTTCCTTGATTGTACGTTCTACCTGGTCTTGTGAGACGGGATTTGTGTAGAGAATGGAATGTGAGATCCTATCACTTTTGTCGGTTGGTTTGATGTGCGATACCCAACTGGCTTGTTTGGCTTGAACGTTATGGGCTGACTTGACCTGATCACTCAATTCTTCTGTTTCTGGTAACTTGAGGATAACCTCTAATCGATCTGCCAAAATAATGGGGTATACAATAGCGGCTTTAAGATGATTTTTGGCGACAAATTTGTCAAGGGGAATGCTGGCATCATTGACGAGTTTACAGCGCAGATAGTCTTCTAGTTCTGCGACTTGTAGTTGTTCTATATAGTGGCGAGCTTTTTCCAGGTTTGCTTGAGTTGGCTGTGCATCCTGGGTGAGTAAATCAACCAATTCCCGATAAATGGGTTCGATGTTATCCCGAAATGAAAACATCACATCAGGGCGAAGACTTAATAAATCATAACGAACTTCATCCACGGTTTTTACGGCTTCTTCATACGCCGCGATCGCGTCTTCAATTTTGTCTTCTTTTTTTAGTACCCGTCCGAGTTGCCATTCCCATTTATAGGCAATATCATTGGCTTGAATATCTTCGGTTAATCGAATCGCTTTCTCGGTTAATTTTTGCGCTTCAGCCAAGGATGCTGTTGTTTCATAGAATCCCGCTAAATGACCCAATGCATAGGCTTCAGCTCGTTTATCATTCAATTGTTCTGCCTGTTTTACGGAGTAATTTAATAGGTTGTGAATCCATTGAGCCTGTGGAAATGTGCCTCGATCTTTCTGCGGTGCATACAGTTTGATTAGATTTTGGGTCAAGTTAATTTGGGCATAAATTGCTGTCCGGCTGGCGGGTAATTTATCGATTTGTGACTCCAGTTTGGCTAATTGATCCTGCTGATTTTTCAGGGACTGTGATACGTTGACTTTATCGGATGAATCCCCAATATCCGATAGCCAGGTTTGGCAATCCAGCAATAGACTGAGTTGATTCAGTTGCGCCTGGATGCGGGTGATGGGGGAAGTGGTTATTTTGATCGCGTCTTGATAGTAATCGAGTGCGGCTTTGGCTTGTTTTTCAGCATCTATTTTATCCTGGGAAATTTCCACACGCTCAAAGGCGTCTTTGGCGTGGTAATAGGCGGCGCGTGCGGTATTGCCTAAGCCTAATAAGGTTTCCGCGATCGCCTGAGCGTCTCCTACTGTTTGAACTATCTGTAAACTTTGCTGTAATACTTTCTCGGATTGGTCTAAATCGCTTAAGTTTTCTGACTGATCGGTTGACAAAAACAGAGGGAATAGGTTCTCTAACTCCTCTACATCCCCAACAACCCGAATCACATTACCCAAGGCGCGGAGGGCGGTGGCTTTAACCAGGGAATCGGGTTCAGCTTGCAGACGGTTAAGCGGGGGAATTAATGTCTTGAGTGCTTGTCGATAAAGTCCTAATTCAGAGAGGGCTAAACTTTGATGCACCTGAGTTCTAATTTCTCCGGTTTGATCACCGAGTTGAGTATAACTCTCTGTTGATTTCCGCCATGCGGTTAATGCTTCGTTGGATTGTCCTGTGGATAAAAGTAGTTTCCCGTTTACCTCCAAGGCTTGAGCCAGCAGTTTTAATCGGGGGGTAGAATCATCGGTGGAGTTCTGTAATAGGTTTAGGCTTTGGGTAATTGATTTCTCAGCATTCTGCCACTGTTCCAGGTGCTGATAAATTAAACAAAGATTACTCAATGTCATCGCTAGATTGAGTTGATCGCCAGCGGCTTCAAACTGGGCGGCGGCTTGTTGTAAGGGGATGAGGGATTGAGTGAATTTTCCGGTTTCGTATAAGTCCCGACTTTCTTGGACTAATTCTGTTGGACTCAAAGGTTCATTAATGGTTGTCTCTACTGGAGGAACTTGAGCCGCGATCGGTAATATTATGCCTGTACTTAAAAATAAGACGAACAGGATTAAACTTCTATTTTTTACCCTTCTCAATAGGGCGGTTGAAACCGCAGCTACACAAACAAAACCCGCCTGCGCGGGTTGCCAAACCCTTAATTTTCTGTTATTCCGTGTTAGCAAAGCTTGCCGAAGATAAAAACGGGATACGCTTCCCCGAATCCCTCTGCGTACCTCTGCGCCAACCTCTGCGTACCTCTGCGTTAAAAAAAATAAACCCTTCAAAATAGATTCCACTCCACCGAAAAATAGATGCCGTTTTCTTGCCATGTTCGCTCCGTAGATTCTAAATTAACTAAAGGAATACCCCAATCCAAACGAGCGCTAAAGCCACGGGATTGGAGTAATTGCAATCCCAAACCAATAGCCGCCAATGTATTTGTCTCGGGTTCCTCTGTATCCCCACTATTCCACCCCACCCCCAGATCAATAAATGGAATCAATTGCACCACCGTTTCCCATTCCGGAATTCTGACGACAGGTAGGCGAATCTCCCCAGACGCCAGTATCCCGTTATCGGTTAATAGCGCATCTTGGCGATATCCCCGGATACTACCAAACCCTCCTAATCCCAATTGCTCCGTCGGAACCAAGGGTTGATCAGCTAATTGCATATCGCCACGCAGCACCACGGTGGGTACTGCCAGGGAATTACTTGTTCTTGTACCCAAAAGCCTTACCCATTGAGCTTGTCCCCGCCAAGCGAAAAAGCGGCTATCGGGAGCATCATCCTGAATCGTGGCATTAAAGGCGTCAATGCCTAAGCTAAACTGAGAGCGGATTGCGAAGACGTGGTTACGGTTGCGCTGTGTCCATTCCTGGGAAAACCGCAACGCCGATATCGTGGTTTCTCCTTGTTCATCCGCGCCGGGAGAGAGGGGAAATGGTACATCTAAGAGCGTGGTTTCCGTGTCGGTGTGAGCCGCCGTTAGACTGAGGGCAAATTCTTGGGTTGGGGTTTGAATAATGGGTTGGCGTAGAGTGAGTTGGTAGTAACGGGAATCGGATTCGATATCGAGTTCATCAAAGGGGGATTCAATGACTTGGCTGGAGGTTGTACTATAGTTGAGGCTGACTGTGCCGTTGCGGGGATTGATGGGTAAGGTATAACGGAGATCGAAATTATCGCTACCATCGGTATTGTTATAACTGACACTCAAACTGTCACCCAATCCCAGTAAATTGGCGTGAGTTAAATCTGCACCCCGACGGAAGCTTCCGACACTAGGAGAACGGGAATTATTTAAGGAGACTTGGCTGCTGAAGGCGTCAGCTTCGATTACTTGTACGTCTAAATT
This sequence comes from uncultured Coleofasciculus sp., assembly GCA_937127375.1. Taxonomy (GTDB): domain Bacteria; phylum Cyanobacteriota; class Cyanobacteriia; order Cyanobacteriales; family Coleofasciculaceae; genus Coleofasciculus. Next base: position 7,961 of record CAKZMA010000281.1, read on the forward strand.
ATTGGTACCGGGGCGGGAACCTGCGGCGAGTTCAGCGGAGAGGGTTTGAATTAGGGGATCGAGTTCGAGGAGTTGTAGGGCGTCGATCAGGCGTTGTTCTTGCAGGGGTTTGGTGGTAGCTTGGCGTAAGCGCGATCGCACGTAGCTGGGTTTGAGTCGTTGAGTTCCGGTGATGCGGATGTCTTCCACGGTTCCTTCTACGATGCGAATGGTGATTTCTGCACCGTCTCCTGAGAACCGTTGTTGATCGCCAGGGATGAATGCGCCACTGGTGATGTAGCCGGCTTGGGTGTAGAGTTCGGTGATTACAGAACGGGCTTGTAGCAGTTGGGGAAAGGATAGGGGCGTGTTGGTGTAGGGTTGGAGTGTTTGGGCTAATTCTTCATCGCTGAATGCGGTGTTTCCGACAAAGTTAAACTGTTTGACGGTAATGGTATCTGAGTCGGGTGGGGGTAGAGATTCAGGGGGTGATTCGGGTGAGGGGCGAATCAGGGGAGTGTCGGAAGGAGTTGGTAGTGGGGTTTCTGGTGCGGTTGGGGTGGCTGGAAGGGGTGGGCGTAGATCCGCCGGGGATGGCGTGGGTGGGGTTCTGGGCTGAGTTTGGGCGAGGGTTGGAGATGAGATTAGGGTGATCCCGATGGCGGTTATCATGTAGAGACGTGCCATGGCACGTCTCGATGCAACGGGACGTTTCCTGATACTATCGGATTTGTTGTTTTCAACGCAGAGGAACGCAGAGGGAAAGCGCAGAGGTTCGCAGAGGAGGTTTGTTCGAGTCCGCGTTAGCGAAGCTTGCCGAAGGGTAGGCAGACTTTGTTTGTGTGGTTCCGCGATTTTAATCGCCCGGTCAAAAAGAGAGTGGCTCATGGCTGGCTTCCAAATACACAATAGGATAAATTTGTCAAGTCAGAGGTTTGGGTCGTCAACATCACCTCACCATTGGGCAATCTCACCCATCCTTGGGCTTCGGCGATTTCAGTTAGGGGTTCCTCATCGGCGGAATTTGCCTCCGGTGGGGTTTGAGTCTCAGCCTCCAGCGTTACCCAGGGGACTTGTGGGGTATTACTGGTAAGCGCATCGCTGGGATTGGGGGGTAAGCCGCCGCGTCCGGTATTGTAGAATTGACTACTGGCAACTTCACCCGTCTCTGGGTTGCGGTTGGCTTGACAGCCTTCGCTAATGGGGGGAACACCCGGTTGTTCGGGGAGGGGTACAGGTTGTACATCCTGGGTGTTGATAGTGGTTGTTCCGTCTATTCCCAGGAGGGAACTGGCGATAAAGTCACTCTCTGGCGTGCGACGTTCCTCAAATTGGCGGAAGCCAAACACACCTGCGGCTGTGGCGTTGATGTTACCCCCGTTTCCGGCGTAGGCGTTGGCGACAATATCGCTATTTTCGGACAGGATAGCCAGGATAAAGTCACCAGCGGTGATATCAATATTGCCTCCATTCCCATTGTTACTGGCTTCGGCTGAGATTTCGCTGTTGTGGCGCAGGATAACGGATTCATCGACATTGAGGCGAATGTTACCCCCTTCGGTTGCGGCTGTTGTGGTGATCAGATGTCCTTGGTTGGTGAGGGAAATAGAATCAGCCGTGATGTCTAAGTCTCCAGAAATTCCCGAATTACTCCCACTTACGCTTATTTGTCCGCCGTTTTGAACGGTGAGTGCTCCGGTATTAATTCTAATCCCCCTAGCGTTCCCACTACTGCGAGAATCAAAATATAAACCACTGGCAAACTGACCATTATTTGACGTACCACTAACGTCCACAGAATCAGTGGCGTTGACATCAATAATTCCACCTTGTCCGGAACCGGAAGTGGCGGCGGATACTTGTCCACCATCTTGAATAAGTAATCGGTTCGTGTCAATGGTTAACTCTCCCGCATTCCCTGCACCGGAGGAATCAAATAATAAGCGGCTAGGATTTTGACCATTGGTAGATGTACCAATTATCTGCACAGAATCAGCCGCATTGACTGTTAATTTTCCCGCTTCCCCTGTGCTGGAGGTAATCGCTGATACTTTTGCCCCATCTTGAACAATTAATCTGTTGGTGTTAATCGTTAATAGTCCTGCATTTCCAGAACCGGAAGTATCAAATAGTAAGCTGCTTAAAATTTCACCATTAGCAGACGTGCCAATTATTTGCACCGAATCCGAGGCGTTGACATCTAAGATTCCCGCCTCACCTGTGCTGGAAGTGGTGGCGGAAACGAGTCCTCCATCTTTGACAATCAATCGGTTAGTATCAATGGTTAATTCTCCCGCGTTACCGCCCTCGCCTGAACCGGACGAATCGAACAATAAGCGACTGGGGGTTTGACCATCGTTTGATGTACCAATGACTTCTACAGAATCTGCATCGATTACATTTAATTTTCCAGCTTCACCTGTGCTGGATGTGGTGGCAGACACAAGCCCCCCGTCTTTAATAATCAATCTATCCGCGTCAATTTCCAAGAGTCCAGCATTTCCAGAACCCACCGTATCAAACAGTAAACTACTAAATTTACCGTTAGCAGATGTGCCAATTACCTCCACCAAATCTGCCTCAACTTCCAATGTCCCTGCCTGACCTGTGCCAGCCGTTGTAGCGGATACCAAACCTCCATCTTTAACCATTAGTCTACTCGTAGTAATTTTTAAATCTCCAGCGTCGCCGAAACCTGAAGAATCAAACGAAACGCTACTTTGAATACCATCCTCTGATATACCAATTACTTCTACTGAATCAGTGGCATCTACTTGTAAATTTCCTGCTCGACCTGTACTAAAAGTGCTAGATGATAATAATCCTCCATCTTGTACAAGCAACCGTCCAGTATTAATTACCAAATCCCCACCATTGCCAGAACCGCTTGTTATAGCCCGTACTAGACTACCACTACCATTAATTTGTGATGTACCGATTAATTCTACAGATTCAGAGGCTTTTATAATCAAATTTCCGGCTTGACCCACACTTTCAGTACCTGTTGATATTGAGCCACCATCCTGAACAATTAACCGTCCCGTTTCAATATTTAAGTCTCCACCATCTCCAGAGCCAAAAGTAAAAGTAAATAAGCCGCTTGGCAGTCCTGTATCGACTGATCTTCCGAGTACTTCCACAGACTCGGAAGCCAATATAGTTATTTGTCCGGCAAAACCACTATTATCACTTCTCAAATTACTAGTAGCCGCAACTTCTCCGCCGTCTTGAAGAATCAACCGTTTAGTTGTAATGGTGATGTCTCCACCATTTCCAGTATTTACACTCCCAGCAAATAAGCCGCTATACAGTTCCTCAGTTGGCGCACCACTTAATTCAACAGATTCAGAGGCATTCACGGTCAAATTACCACCCTGACCCGCTCCATTCGTAACAGTTGATATTGCTGCCCCATCTCGAATAATTAATCGTCCTGTTTCAATTGTTATGTTGCCACCAGACCCAGTACCAGTAGGAATAGAAGCTAAAATGCTATCCTGACCACTGGCAGAAATACCTATTACTTCCACAAAATCTGTGGCACTTATGGTTATATTACCCCCCTGACCATCACCATTATTGAGAGCAAAAATCCTAGCCCCATCGGTTAGGGAAACAGACTTCGCATTAACATTAATATCACCACCTATACCAGAACCATTAATTTGATTATGGACAGTAACATTGTTAGAAAGAGAAAGTTTATCCTCTGCTAAAAGGGTGATATTGCCGCCATTATCAGTAGCAGTGAAAGAAGAAGAATCTACAGTGCCAGTGATTGTAATAGCGCTTCGAGAATCAAGAAAGACTGAGCCACCATTACCAACAGTACTACCCGTATCAATCCTTCCAACTTGAATGTCACCTGATAATCCATTAGGATTATACTGATTCGTTAAAAACACCAATCCATCCGGCTCAGTGATCCGAATATTCCCGTTAATTTCAATATCGGCATTTGTTGGATTTGCGCCAAAGGTAGGATTCGGGTTTAGTGTTGCAGGCAAAACCGTATTTCCTGGTATCCCTCCTGGCAATGATGTCCAATCAATCCCCGCCCGGATATCCAAGGTTGGTCTAGCACTACCATCGATAGAAACCGTCGTGCTATTATCGGAAAGCGTAATCGTTCTAAACGCTGGCTCATTATAGGGAGGCGGAGCATTAGGACTAATCGATGTCGCCCCATTATCCGCACTATCAATCTCGATATTTCCCGTAATTCTTACCCGACCCCCCGCTAAAATATGTAGAGAAGCCCCTGCATAATTCCCCAACTCAACATCATTGGCTGAAGCAATAATCGGGTCATCGGGACTTGACAAATCCCCCAAACTTCCATCTAACTTTTCAATCCGAAAATTCCCCCCACTCCAATAATGAGCATCGCCGCCCACAGTATTAGCAGAACGCAAGACCATATCCCCACCGGAATAGAACCCACTATCGGGATGATTCAAGGCAAAAATATCAACCCCCTGATTCCCTTCAACCAACAACGTGCCACCCGCCGCCGCTATAAACGGACGTTCTACACTATCCCGCACCTGCATTGTATTCTGTGCTTGTAAATTCAAATCTCCCCCAGCTTGAAGTTGACCTGTGAGAGTCAAATTGTCAGCCGATAAGGTAAAGTTTTCGCCAACTATCAAATTCCCCTGATTCACAATCTCCCCAGACTGAGACGTGCCATACTGCAAACCAATGGGAACTGTAACAGTTAGTAAAGGAGGTGCTTCTGGATTAATCGCGCTGTACTCAATGCCATTTTCAAACAAAATACTATTCGCCGTCGCCGCCACAAAGGAACCCTTAATATCCAGCCGCGCATTCTCTCCAAAAATAATCCCATTGGGATTGAGCAAAAACAGATTTGCCGCACCATTAACCCCCAATGTCCCCAGAATATCCGAAGCGTCAGTTCCCGTAACTCGGCTGAGAATATTCTCAATGGCGGCGGGATTAGCAAAATAAACCCGTTGTCCATCACGAACATTAAACTGTTCAAAACTATGAAACAAATTCGCGCCCCGACTTGCCCCACCTTCAATCAAATCCACAGGTACACCATCGATAGTACCCGGATTCACCACTGAACCTTCAGTCCCCAACGTCGCATCCGGAGTAATCTGGGCGAAAGCGGCGTTCCCCGAAAAAATACTGACCCAGCATCCAGCTAGAAGGATTGCACCACTCCTAGCGAATGAAGTTCTCGCCAACTGCCAAAAATAAAACCCTCTGCTGATAATTCCTGACATAACACCCCCTGCAAAAAGCAGTATTTCTACTGTAATTATGATTAACCCAGAACCAACCGTTCAATCGCTTCCGTAAAACTACTGAATTCAGCGATGAACAATATTAAGATTCTTGTTCGTTCGTAGTAAGCGCTTTAGCGCTATCAACACCACAGCGCCGACCATAAACCCTTTCAACAATACGACACCTCCCAATTTTGACCCTACATAATTATCTTGGGGGAGCGTACACCAACTTATGCACTCTACTCAGAATATTTTTAGACCAGTTAGAGGAGAGAGTGACCCAACCCCCTTGAGTAAAGGGCGACCCAACCTCATTGAGTGGACAGTCATTGTTACTTGATGCAAGCGGGTCGCCCCTACAGTGCCTAATTTTAGAATCGTAGGGGCGCACGTCTGTGCGCCCCTAAACAAAACCCATTGAACAGGCACAAGCTATCAATTCCTACCAAATCTCGCTCATATCTAACTCAAAACCTGGAAGCACCATCTCACCCGATAGCGTTTCCGGATTCTGCAAACACTCCTGAGAACCATCCTGACGATAAATATAAACTTGGCGTCCAGTACGGTCAATCAGCCAACCTAATTGCACACCCAACCGCACCCACTCCTCCATCTTTTTTTGTAAAGACTTTAACGTATCACTGGGAGAGCGTAACTCGACCACAAAATCTGGACAAATCGGGGGAAATTTTTGCTGCTGTTCAGGAGTCAATGCATTCCAGCGTTCTAATCGTATCCAAGCCGCATCCGGCGACATCGGGTCTTTAGTGGCACCTGGAATCCGAAAACCTGTACTAGAGTCAAAACCAATCCCAGTTTTATCCTGTTTCACCCATAAACCAAGCTGAACGATGAGAGAAAAATTGCGATTTCCCGTTTCTCCTCCCGCTGGCGTCATAATCCAAATTTCTCCCGTTTGCAAATTGCGTTCTAAGCGTAAATCATGGTTAATTTGGCACAGTTCAAAAAACTGATCATCGGTGAGTTGAATTGAGGGTGGGAGGCTCAAAACCAAAGGCGATGAAAGCATATTTATCCATTTTTTACTTAACAATTAAACCGATAATATTATTTTTCATTGTATAACAGTAGTGTAATAGTAGGGTGTGTTAGCGAAGCGTAACGCACCAGAGTAAATTAATATCTAAATTAGTAGAATAGCCGAATTCCTGGGGAGTCGGCGAATCCGGCTTGAATCGATTTGAAGTTCTGCCAGCTTATCCCAGTGTGGACGAGTCGTTGGTCTTTGGGTTTGTCTACGGTGTAGGTCATGGTTCATGATTGATGATTAAAAAGGCACGTCTGTAGGGGCGGGTTTGGGGACTTTCATTTTGTTATTGATGATAACGTTTATTCAAAACCCGCCCTGACCAATGTGTAGGAGCGGGTTTATTCCCTTCTTAGACCTGGAAACGAGGTCAGGTGAGACTATGAGGCGAAGATGTACCATGCTACCTCTGGAAACACTTCAAGGAACCTCAACCTGCACCGGGAAACAAGAAAAACTGGCAGATTCCCTCGATGATTCAGTCGTCAACATCACCTGACCATCAGGCAATCTCACCCATCCTTGCGCTTCCTCAATCACTTCCAACGGTGCATCGGTTCCAGACGTCTCCAGTGTTACCCAAGGGACTTGTGGAGTATTACTATTAAGCGCATCACTGGGACTAGGCGGTAAGCCACCGCGTCCGGTGTTATAGAATTGGCTTTGGGTTAATTCACCCGTTCCGGGATTCCGGTTAGCTTGACACCCTCTGGCTAAGTCCGCATTCAAGATATCATCGGGCAACTCAATAACCGGATTATCCCTGGTATTAATTGCCACCGTCCCATCAATTCCCAACTGGGAACTCGCCGTAAAATCACTCTCTAGCGTGTCTACATCTCGAAACAGCCGGAACCCAAACACCCCGGCGGCTGTAGCGTCAATACTGCCACCCCGACCTTCACGAGCCGTGGCAATAATATCACTATTTTCGGGTAGAAATGCCAGGACAAACTTCCCCGCCTCAATGGTAATATTGCCGCCATCCCCTGTCCCTTGAGCATTGGTGCGAATGTCCCCGTCGTCGCGCAAGAGGACTGAATCGGCAACCTGTAAACTAATATTACCGCCGCGCCCGGAAACTGTTGTCGCTGTCAGTCGCCCTTGATTATTCAGCACAATCGAATTAGCGGTAATCCCCAACGTCCCCGCATCTCCTGACCCTTGACCACTAACCGTGACATTCGCACCATTAGCAACCGTCAAGTCTCCAGTTTCAATGGCAATCCGCAAGCCACTGGCATCCCCTGACCCGCGCATATCAAAGGATACTCCACTGGACGCCCCACTAATGTCAATGGATTCGGCGGCGGTTAGTTCGAGAATTCCGCCATTCCCTACACCTGCGGTAATATTGGCGATTTCTCCTCCCTCCCCAATCACTAACCGTTGGGTATTCATCCGAAATTCCCCGGCTTGATTGGCGCTGGTCGTCTCAAAAAATAAACCCCCGGTTTCCCCCTCTTCTGAGAAACCATTAATATCCACCTGATTGGCATCGACCAAAAAACTCCCAGCTTTCTCAATTCCTGCCGTAGTTGCAGTAATTCTTGCCCCATTTTCCAGGCTCAATTGTGCTGTGGTTATTGTCAAATCTTTGGGATTGCTAAGGGCTGAGGAGTTGAATGATAAACTAGCTGAGTTTCGCAAGGCGATAGACTGTGCGGAGTTAATCGTCAGATTTCCAGCTTGTCCTGTACCATCGGTTTCCGCCGCGACGTTTCCTCTATTCTCAATCTCCACCTGCTGAGTCGTAATTGTGACATCCCCTCCTTCACCAGCGCCTGTGGTTTGGGAGAATACGTCACTGCGAGTCTGACCATTCTCAGAAACCTCCCGGACTTGCACCGATTCGGCTGCATCAACGGTTAAATCTCCCGCCCTTCCTTGATTCTGAGTCGTCGTGGAAACGGTTCCGCCGCGTTGTACCTGTAACGTTCTAGCATTAATGTCAATGTTTCCTCCCGCACCTGTGCCTTGACTCAGGCTACGGACTGTGCTAGAAGTACCATCGGCTGATGAACCCTCCACGTTGACTTCATCGGCATTCAAGGTCAAATTTCCTCCCTGACCGTTATTGGTTGTGGTGGTTGATAGGGTAGCGCCTTCCCGAAGGTTCAACTGTTCCGTCTCCACGGTTAAGTTTCCAGCATTACCTGTACCATTACTGGCGACAGACAGTTCACCGCCATTCAATTCAATGGCTTCTGCGACGTCTAGGGTTAAGGTTCCGCCTTGTCCGCTACCAGCAGTATTGGCAGATATTGTGCCTTCCTGCATGATAAACTTCCGGGCGCTGAGATTAATGTCACCTCCCCTACCGTTATCGGTTTGGCTGATAATAGTACCGTTGAGAACCGAGAGTGTGTTATTGGCAGTAAAGTTAATCGTGCCGCCTCTACCAGCCGATGAGAAGGAGTTAATCGTACCGAGGACAGACACATCTCCCGTTTGACTGCGAATTTCCGTGGTTTTACCGCCAGAAGCCCCATCGGAGACAATATCACCCAGGATAATATTACCCGAAGTGTTGAGTGCGATCGCGCCACTCTCCCCATTCCCAGAAGACGACTCTACCTTACCCGCGCTGGTATCGATAGTCCCATTATTACTGGTGAGTTCCAGGGTTCCACCCCCTAATTCACCATTCAAACTCATATCCCCAGTTGTAATATCGCCATCTTCAGTATTGAGGGAAATTCCCCCACCATTGCCATTCTCAGAGGAAGTATCTAATGTTCCTGCGGTAGTATCGATGGTGCCACTATTACTGATGAGATTGATTGTTCCACCGCTAGATACACCCGTTGAATTCAGATTACCTGTCGTAACATCGCCTTCAGCATCCAGGGTAATTGTTCCCCCATTATCCAAGTCGGTTCCCGCATCTAGCGTACCGGCGCTGGTATCAATCGCGCCTTCTCTACTGGTTAAGCTAATCGTACTGGCTGTATTAGTCTCTGGCACATTTTCTGCTGAGAAAGGAGTAATATTAATAGTCCCGGTGGTGATATTCCCTGGGGCATTAATGGTAACAACACTACCTTCACCCATCTCCCCAACACTAGAGAATAGTGTCCCATCACTGGTATCAATATTGCCATTAAAGCTGATTAGCTCTATAGTGCCACTTTCTCGTTTATCTCTGGTATTAATATCTCCTGTAATTACATCATTTTCAGCTTCAAGTAATACAGAGAGAGCCAGTATATTCCTAACATCTATATTTTCAGCGATGAGACTAATATTACCATAATTACCAAAAGCAGCTTCAGCTCCAGACTTAGCGAGGAATGCATGAACAACCGATGCTTTAATATTACCTTCACGAGCCTCCAATCTGATTGTGCCAGCATTCCCTTCTCCTGAATTAGCTGCTAGACTGCCAGCGCTGGTATCAATATTTCCTGCTTGGCTAATAATTGTCAAGTCGCCGGAATCATAGGGATTGGTTACGTTGCCAGAGTCAGCAAAAACCTCTATAGTTCCAGTAGTGATATCACCGGGAGCTTCAAGAATTACAGAACCCCCAGGAGCTGGTAATCCACTCCTTGTATTAATCTTTCCTGTGGTGATACTAGCACCAGAAATACTTACCGTTCTGCCTATTGGTTGATTAGCTGGGCTTGGGGCTACCAGAGTATTTTCTGAATTCATCAAAAAAGAGCCAACCCCATCCCCATCAGCATCGGCTCGAAACGTAATTGAGCCAGTTCCCGTTTGAAATCGCAGTTCATTATCCGTCAGAGAATCAATTCTAATATCATTCGTCGCTTCTAAAACGATATTTTGATTCCCCGGTTGAGCTTCAAGTGTCGCTTGGGTAATCGTCACCGAATTTCCGTTAAAATTGCCTGATAGAATATCCGGTAATTCCCCACCCACCCCTGGCATATCCTCCGTACTATTACTAATAATAATATTCGTCGGGTCTAACAATAACGTCCCCACAGTGCCATGAACAGCACTCAAATCCGCCGTGCCGTCATAGACTAGATTCTGCTTCCCCGACACCTCAACAAAACCACCATCACCGGAATTCAAACCGCCACGAGCATTAATATGACCATAGAATCCAGTCGTCTCATCCGCCCAAACAATCACCCGACCCCCATGACCATTGTCTCCTCCATCGGCATTGATAACAGAATCCCGACTCACAAAGGTACGATGAGCATTTAGCACTGAACCCACGCCCTGATACTCCCCACCAATCAATACCGTACCGCCACCGTTGACACCAGAAGCGTTAATAGTGGCATCAGCTAACCCAACGCTCTCTCCTAAAATCTGAATTGTGCCACCCGTATCACCCGATACATCCAGAATCCCCGACACAATAGCCGTTCCCGGTTCTGTGGGTATCGTTGTACCCGTTTCGGTTAATTCCACCTCCCCCGTTTCCGTCACCCTTAGTCCCGTTTCATCATCCACACCCATCAACAACGCCGACAACGAGGGCGGCTGAGTCGTAGGCGATTGGGGATGGGCAATCGGCGAAAGACTCCCTAACTCTCCTCCAGAACTTAACTCGACGTTAGTTTGACCCGGTATCGCAGCGACGGTAATATCTCCTTGCGGCGTAATTAACTGCCCCGTATTCGCCACCGTACCTGCCAACACTGCTAAATTCTGCCCAACTTGCAACTCACCTGCATTCACAATTGCCCCAGGTTGAACCGTTCCGTATTGTAACCCAATGGGAACTGTCACGGTGAGTAGGGGAGGGGCTTCTGGATTACTGGCGCTGTACTCGATACCATTCTCAAATAAGATACTATTTGCCGTCGCCGCCACAAAGGAACCCTTAATATCCAGCCGCGCATTTGACCCAAAAATAATCCCATTAGGATTGAGCAAAAACAGATTTGCCGCACCATTAACCCCCAGTGTCCCTAGAATATGGGAGGGGTCAGTTCCCGTGATGCGGCTGAGAATATTATCAATGGCGGCGGGATTAGCAAAATAAACCCGTTGTCCATCACGAACATTAAATTCTTCAAAACTGTGAAACAGATTCGCGCCGCGACTTGCGCCTCCTTCAATTAAGTCCACGGGTAAACCATCGATAGTACCCGGATTCACCACTGAACCTTCAGTTCCCAACGTCACATCCGGAGTAATTTGGGCGAAAGCGGCGTTCCCGGAAACAATAGTGACCCAGCATTCAGCGAGAAGTATTGCACCACTCATCGCTAATGAATGTCTTGCCAACTGCCAAAAATAAAACCCTCTGCTGGTAATTCCCGGCATAACACCCCCTGCAAAAAGCCGTATTTTTACTGTAATTATGATTAACCCAGAACCAACCGTTCAATCGCTTCCGTAAAACTACTGAATTCAGCGATGGACAATGTTAAGATTCTTGTTCGTTTGTAGTTGCGCTTTAGCGCTATCAACACCGCAGCGCCGACCATAAACCCTTTGAACAATACGACACCTCCCAATTTTGACCTTACATTAATTCTCTTGGGGGAGCGTACACCAACTTATGCACTCTACCCTCAATATTTTTAGACAAGCCTGGAGGAAAGGGCGACCCGACCTCATTGAATGGACAGGTGTTGTTATTTGATGCAAGCGGGTCACCCCTACACGGCTTCCACAGATGTTTGCTAGGATTTGTCGTTCTCTGAAACGGTGTTATGCTTCCCACTGTCACGCCACTACTGACTCAGCACAGTTCGCAATAGTGGAAGGACTTTTTGCTGCTTGGCGCTGCAACCACAGATTGATTGTGTTGCGGCTGATATTGAACAGTTCACTTGCTTTCCCTTTTTTGAGTCTATCTAACTCAATTGCTTGAATCGTTTTCTGACGAAAATCCAACCAACCTGCATATCCCCAAACCCTTGACCCAATTAAAGGAATAGAAGGCACTCATCTCACTCTGGGATAACCACGCTCGAATAAAATGCCACATCCACGAAAAATTGTCAAATCCCCGTGAACGATCAACAGAGGAAGGCAAAAAAACTGAATTTATCTGAATTGACTCCATTGAACCAAGTGCTGATAATTCTGAATTTTCCTCAACTATTCAGCTTAGATACCCAACATAATTGAAGAGAAATGACATAATTCAGCCATTACCCTTGCCTATATCGGCAACTCGGCTTACCCAATAATGCCAAAGCGCTGACTATTCTCTACCACTAAGTTTGCAGAATAGGTTAATGCATTGCCGATTTCTTTTGTTTATTGTGTTAATTGAAAGCTATCTCGTTGGAGACGATAGACGATGGTGCAAACCCTACAAAACTTCAAAAAATCCGTGCTGTCCCCCGCCGAAAAGCGCGGCAGGATTGAACAGGTTTTCAGACGCATGTTTGATCACACTTGTCAAAAACTTGAACAATTAGATGGCAAACCCTTTACTGAACAGCATTGGACTCGTGACCCAAACGGAAGCTGGATAGCTAGCGACAATAGTCAAACGCCCCAATATATTGACCGGACATTACTCAACGGTAACGTCTTTGAAAAAGTGGGAGTCAACTATGTCGCCATAGAAGGAGAATTGCCTGCGGGAATGACGTTCCAGAAATCCGGTGCTTTAGCCACAACAGAAGCCGATAAAATGATTGGTGAAAAAGGCACTCCCTTCTTCGCCACAGGTACTAGCTTTGTGATTCACCCCCATAATCCCATGGTGCCGACGGCTCATGTCAACTACCGCTATTTTCAAATTGGTGATGGTAAGCAGCCCGGTTCGTGGTGGTTTGGTGGTGGGGCAGATCTCACACCCGCCTACCTTTTCTCTGAAGATGCTGTGCATTTCCATCAAGTTCATAAACAGGTTTGTGATCAGTACGATTCGTCCTATTATCCCCGCTTTAAAACTTGGTGTGATCAATACTTTTACATCCCCCATCGGGGTGAACGTCGTGGGATTGGCGGAATTTTCTTTGACCATCTCAATCAGGGCGATATTGAACAAATTATCGCATTTGTTACTGATTGTACTGAGGCATTTATTCCTGCCTATCTGCCGATTGTGCAAAGACGCAAGGATATGGTGTTTACCGAAAAAAACAAATATTGGCAGCGCCTGGTGCGAGGACGGTATGCCGAATTTATCCTCACCGCTGACCGAGGTATTCGGTTTGGTTTAGCCAGCAATATGGTGAACTGCCAAAGTGTGTTCAACTGTATGCCTCCAGCCGCCTCCTGGGAATACGATGATCACCCTATTCCAAACAGTGAAGAAGCCATGCTTAAAGCTGTGCTGAAACAGCCTCGCCAGTGGGTTTAAGTGTAGGTAGGGTGTAGGGTGTGGGGTTTAGGGTGAGGGGTGTAGGGAAGAATTAAACCCCTGGGTTAATTAAGATCGAAATTGCTGCTTACAACGGTTGTCAAGGCATTTTTCGACATCCATTTACCCGGTTATTTTGCCCAACCGGATAGCTTCAAATTTTGTGTTGACAAAGTCTTGGCTTTGTTGTCACCTCATGAGGGTTTACCTTTATCGAACTAGCCACAAAAAATTAAAATGGATTACACAGGAATTGGTGCTATGTTGACCCAACAACTGAACTTTATACAAGCGAAACCTCAACCTAAATCCAGGAATCGCGCCAACAAGTACTCAACCGGGGTGCGACGCAACAAAGCATATTTGGCAAAAACCCAACAGAACTGTAGCGAACTAGAAATTGATATCGTCTTAGCCTGCTGTCAGATTTGTAAATACATGCTTTTTGCCGTTATCTTACTGTGCTTGTCTGCAAGCTGGTGAAGCTGGTGAAGCTTAAATAAGTTGGTGAAAATAAATCCACCTGATATTGTTTTACCAACAGTTCTCAACCATTAATAAATGACAATTATTATCGTGCCATGAACAGTATTATCTCAGACCTAAAAAGGATTATCGAAGGTGACGTTAGCCATAGCCAAAACGATTTAGCCGCTGTTTCCCAGGATTTTGGCGGTGTTATCCAAAAACAACCGTTGGTTATTGTGCGTCCACAAAACTCAACTGACGTGGCTAAGGCGGTCAACTATGCGGCGACTAAAGAATTAACAATTTCTGCCAGAGGTGCAGGAAATTCACTCAATGGTCGCTGTTTGAACCAAGGGGGAATCCTCCTAGATATGAGGAGTCTCAATCAAATTTATGAGTTGAATTCCGATGGGTTATGGTTCAAAGCTGACGCCGGAGTAACCTGGAAGCAACTTGTTAATGTTTCACTTCCCCATGGCGTCATTCCTCCGGTGTTGACGAATAATTTAAATGTTACCTTAGGTGGCACCCATGCGGCTGGCGGTTTAGGTCAATACTCCTTTCGCCATGGTTCCCAAGCTGACAATTGTCTCGCCTTGGAAGTGGTAACTGGAACAGGAGAACGAATTTGGTGTACCAGGGAAGAAAACAGTGAACTTTTTTATCACGTTCTTTGCGGTTATGGTCAGTTTGGAATCATTACTCAAATCAAACATCGACTCAGGAAATACCGCCCATTGACCCGGACTTATTTCCTTTGTTATGATGACTTAGAGCGTCTGTTGCAGGATAAAAAACACCTCGTCTTCGACAATCAAATTGATGGGTTGCAAGCGCTATTTTCTCCCTCATTACTGGGATTTTCCCGTAGCGAAGAACAGGGAATAAAACCGCTAATTCAGTGGTTTTATACACTACAAATTACCCAGGAAGTGGATTCGGTTAATGACATTAATCAAGACAAGCTTCTCTCTAGCTTGAACTTCTATCGTCATATCCACACCCAAGACATTCCCTTTGATCAATTTGTCTTACCCGTCATCGAGATCCCCCCGCCTGTCAATACCGTGAATCCCTGGATAGACATTCTCCTCCCCGAATCAACGGCGAAGGATTACATGGAGACGACGCTGAAGCGTATCCCGGCGTTTCTGGATTTCAAGAATACATTCATCGGTTCCTATTGTCTGATTTCAGATAACACCAATATGCCGATGTTCCCCTTACCGAAAGGAGAATTAATTTTCGGGTTTGGTATGTATCCGATTCTGCCTAAATCTAAACTTAAACCCGTTTTAGAACAGTTAAATAAACTTACCGATTTGGGGTTTCAAATGCAGGCTAAACGCTGCATGACCAGTTGGGTTGAATTTGACTTACCTCAATGGCGACTTCAGTTTGGAGATTACTGGAGTAAGGTTAATGAGATGAAAGGGAAATATGACCCCAATGGAATACTCAATCCTGACTTTTTCCAATACGAACCGTCGGTAAAGGTACAGACGTATAAACCGCCGATTAACCTCACGGAAACCGTGATCCCTAAATCAGCGGAACCGATTAAACGTCCTCAACCTGTTACCACCAAAGCGTCATCTCGTTTAACATCACTGCTTTCGGTTCAAGTTATCGCCTTAGCTGTGCTAACACTTCTGGTTTTCTTACTCTTGAACTTCCCCTTATCGAGTCTGACTCATCCCATTTAGAACTCATACCAGGGGTATCCATCAAATTTACCCCGACTTGAGATTACATCTAACTGAGAAAACGATTAACATCAATGGAGGATACATGAATCTTGCAGTCGTCGGTCTTAGTTACAAAACCACTCCCGTTGAAATTCGCGAAAAACTGAGCATTTCTGAAGCTAAACGTGAACAGGCGATCGCGCATCTTTGTACCTATCCCCATATTGAAGAGGTGGCGATTCTTAGCACCTGTAACCGTCTGGAAATTTATATGGTTGTCCTGGAGATGGATCAGGCAATTCGAGAGGTAACAGAGTTTCTGGCTCAACAGGGTCAATTGCCATTTCATCAACTCTATCAACACCTCTTTATTCTACGGCAACAGGATGTGCTAAGACATCTGATGCAGGTGGCTTCGGGTTTAGATAGTCTGGTATTAGGAGAAGGACAAATTCTCGCTCAAGTCAAACATACCTACAAATTAGGTCAACAGTACAACGGGATCAAATGTATCCTCAATCAGTTATTTAAACACGCCATTACAGCGGCAAAACGGGTGCGAACTGAGACAAAAATTGGTACGGGTGCGGTTTCAATTAGCTCAGCAGCGGTTGAGTTAGCCCAACTCAAAGTTACTAATTTATCCACTTGCCAAGTCACCCTTGTTGGTGCCGGAAAAATGGCGCGACGGCTGGTACAACATCTATTGGCTAAAGGGGTGACGCAGATTTCCATTGTGAATCGTTCTCTGGAAGGCGCTAAAGTATTTGCCAATCAGTTTAGTGAAGCCAATTTATCCTGTTATTCCCTGGCTGAAATGATGTCTGTTATTGCCAAATCGGATATCGTTTTTACCAGTACCGCCGCTACAGAACCCCTAGTTAATCGAGCCAAACTTGCCACCGTTTTAGCACCGAATCAGCCATTAATGCTGTTCGATATATCTGTTCCCCGCAACGTCGATGCTGATGTGAATCAACTGGATCACATTCAGGTCTTTAATGTAGATGATTTGCAGACGGTTGTGACTCAAAATCAAGACTATCGTCAGCAAATGGCAATCGAGGCGCAACGGCTGATTGAAGCTGAAGTAGAAGCCTTTGGTGCTTGGTGGCGCTCACGAGAAACGGTGTCTACAATTAGCTGTTTACGCAAAAAAGCCGAAACCATTCGGGAGCAAGAGTTAGAAAAAGCTTTGTCTCGCTTAGGGTCAGAATTTGGTAAAAAACATCAAGAAGTGATTGAGGCATTAACGCGAGGAATTGTTAACAAACTGCTTCACGAACCAATGGTACAACTACGGACACAGCCAGATTTAGAAGCCCAGCGCCTTGCTATCAGTACGTTGCAAGTTTTGTTTAATCTAGAGCCAGGAAACTCTAACTATACTTCGGTTACTAAAGTTCCCTACAGTCAGTGAATAAATTTTTATTCCGAATAACCGACAATAAACAATTGCTACGTTTTCGATTTTTAGCCAACCAAGTTTCACCCTTTGTTCAGGATTATCCTTGAATTCTGAAGCCAGGACTGCCTTTATCCATGTAGGAGGAACTCAGAATGTTAAAGAACTTTTGGTACGTTTGTGAATTCAGTTCAGCCGTCACCCAGAAACCCAAACAAATCTTGATGTTAAATCAGCGATTTGTCCTCTACCGCAACCCTGACGGGCAAGTTGTCGCGTTGAAAGACCAATGTCCCCACCGAGGCGCGGCTCTTTCCCTGGGTTGGGTTGAGGATGGTTGTCTCCGTTGTCCGTATCATGGATGGAAGTTTCAAGCCGATGGTAAATGTATTGATATTCCCGCCAATGCACCCGAAATTCCTATTCCTAAAAAAGCCCGTGTAGATAGTTACTCAGTCCAAGAAAAATATGGTATAGTCTGGCTCTTTTATGGTAATTTGCCACCAGAAAAACGTCCGCCTATTCCCTACTTGCCAGAGTTTACCGATCCGAAAATGCGCTCTATTGTTGCGGATATTAAGGTTAATACTCACTACACTCGCGTCATTGAAAATGCACTAGACTTAGCCCATGTCTATATTGTTCATGGTAATTCAGTCGGCGCGGGACTCACGGAAAATCCCCGAATTGAAACCTATCAGGTTCACGAAGAAGAATGGGGCATTCGTGCTACAACTAAATTTGTCAACTTCACTAAACCCAAAGGCTTATTTCGACCGTTCTTTCGCGCTAAACGTACCGAGTTAACTACAACGACGAGCTTTTATTTACCCAATATTACTAAAGTTGAAGTTGATTTTGGTCGCGGTAAACTGATTAATTATGCCGCTCATCTGCCCATTGATAATCAGACAACGCTGAGCAAGCGAATTCAATTTCGTAACTTCTTTACCTACCCTTGGGCAGATGGTTTATGTCGGAATTATCTACACAGAGTTTCTCAGGAAGATAGTCGGGTTAGCGAGTCTCAATATCCCCAAGCGATACCCGAAAATTTATCCGCAGATGTTCATATTCCTAGCGATGCGTTGTCCCTGGCTTATCGAAAACTTCGCCAACAGTATTTAGCCATGGGTTGGGGATTAGATGCGAATCCGAGTCATGTCAAGAATGGGAATGGACATTCGGTGTTACCCGATTCGCCAGCATTTGTTAATTTCTCCAGCTAACTCAGTTCCCTTTTTTGAAATAATTTGGAGTCAACGATGTTAAAGAACTTTTGGTACGCTTGTGAATTTAGTTCAGCTATCACCCAGAAACCCAAACAAATCTTGATGTTAAATCAGCGATTTGTCCTCTACCGCAATACTCACGGACAAGTCGTCGCGCTAAATGACCAATGTCCCCACCGAGGTGCGGCTCTTTCCCTGGGTTGGGTTGACAATAACTGTCTGCGTTGTCCCTATCATGGATGGAAATTTCAAGCCGATGGTAAATGCATTGATATTCCCGCCAATGCACCCGAAATGCCTATCCCCAAGAAAGCGCGTGTTGATAGTTACCCAGTGCAAGAAAAATATGGATTTGTTTGGCTCTTTTATGGGGATTTACCCCCAGAACAACGTCCACCTTTACCCACACTTCCCGACTCCATTTTCGCCAACTTGCATCCCGTCGAGTACGAGTGTACCGAAAATGCCAACTATGCTCGGATCATGGAAATTAATATGGACTTTGCCCATGTTATTGCCGTTCACAAGCAATCCTTTGGTCAACGCATTCCCTTGCATAAAACGATTGAGTATCAGGTTGAGGAAGATGCTTGGAGTGGAGTGGCGACTGTGAATTACGAATCCTTGGGTAACTCCAAGAGTGTGTTGAATTTTTTACTCGGAGGGCGTCCGCAACTCACCACGAGACTGAGCTTTTTCTTACCCAATGTTACCCTATCGGAAATTAGTATCGGTCGCGGCGGAGCGTTTGACATCAAGCTGATTGTTTTAATTGCTCACCTACCCATTGATGAAGAAACCACGGTTGTTAAACGCATCTTTTATCGCAATTTTATCCGTTTCCCCTGGTTGGATGGCTTGTTCCGGAAACTGGATAGTAAACTAACTGAAGAAGATGCCGTAATTGTCACCAGTTTATCCCCTAAATCAATGCCAAAACTCTCCGAAGAACTTCACGTTGCGGCTGATGCATTGGGTTTGGCTTATCGGAAACTGCGGCAAAAATATCTGGCGATGGGTTGGGGTTTAGAGTCTACTGAGAAACCCTTCGACAAAGCCAATGAACCTCTAGCCACACCCTCTGATATATTGCGACTTTCTAGGCGTTCAAACCTGACGGTTACAGGTGTGAAAAATGAAACCGAATAGTTATGTTTGCAACTGAATCAGGACTTGCAGTAACAGGAAACGCCAGAGATTTTGGGTGATTTTACCGGATTTAGGCAGTATTTGGCAGCAATTCATTGATCCAAAACCCAAAACTATACCCTTTTTTGCACGATTCATTGATTGAAATAAACCCAACAATCAGGAGGTAAATATTTAAGATGAAACAACCCAAAACCCAAGCCCCAACTCCCAACCCCACCCCAGGTGATGATGTTCTGGTTGGCACATTAGGGAATGATGTCATTTTTGCCCAAGCGGGGGATGATAGCGTATTCGCGATTGATGGTGATGATTTAGTGTTTGGTGGTGACGGAAATGACGATCTCACTGGCGGGATTGGCAATGATTTTATTGATGGTGGTGAAGGAGATGACCAACTTTTTGGAGATCTAGATATTAATCAAGACTCTGACACGGGTTTACCTGGGAATGACTTTCTCAATGGCGGCGCGGGTGATGATATTATTTTTGGCGGCTTTGGCGATGATATCCTCAAGGGTGGAAGTGGCATTGACAATCTCTTTGGTCAAGATGGCAATGATATCCTCAATGGCGATAACGGAAATGATAACCTCAATGGTGGTGAGGGTGACGATATTTTCTTTGGCGGTAATGGAAACGATCGCGTCTTTGCTGGTGCGGGGAATGACCTCCTGTTTGGGGATGGGGGGAACGACCGACTCAATGGGGATACCGGAGATGACACCATTAATGGGGGTCGGGGTGATGATTTAGTTATCGGGAACCTGGGTAATGATATCCTTAATGGCGACAAAGGAGATGACGAACTGGTTGGAAATGCTGGTAATGACTCCCTGTCTGGGGGTGATGGGAATGACCGATTAGTGGGTTCTAACCCCTTTACTGGCGTACCCAATATTGGCGGTGATTTGGATACCTTAACCGGGGGTCAAGGAAGTGACACCTTTGTCTTTGGTATCGGTACGGATGTCTTCTACACCGATGATGGTAATAACGACTTCGCCCTAATTACAGACTTTGATTTAACTCAAGATTTGATTGAACTTCCCGCCAATCTATCCGGTACATTCAGCTTAGGTGCAACCCCGGCTGATGTTCCCCAAGGAACCGCCTTATTTTTCGATAATGATCTGATTGGTGTGATTGCAGGTATTACTCCACAACAACTCAGTTTAGACAGCGATCGCTTTATTTTCGTTGCAGAACCCACGAACACCCAAGCCCCAACTCCCAACCCCACCCCAGGTGATGATGTTCTGGTTGGCACATTAGGGAATGATGTCATTTTTGCCCAAGCGGGGGATGATAGCGTATTCGCGATTGATGGTGATGATTTAGTGTTTGGTGGTGACGGAAATGACGATCTCACTGGCGGGATTGGCAATGATTTTATTGATGGTGGTGAAGGAGATGACCAACTTTTTGGAGATCTAGATATTAATCAAGACTCTGACACGGGTTTACCTGGGAATGACTTTCTCAATGGCGGCGCGGGTGATGATATTATTTTTGGCGGCTTTGGCGATGATATCCTCAAGGGTGGAAGTGGCATTGACAATCTCTTTGGTCAAGATGGCAATGATATCCTCAATGGCGATAACGGAAATGATAACCTCAATGGTGGTGAGGGTGACGATATTTTCTTTGGCGGTAATGGAAACGATCGCGTCTTTGCTGGTGCGGGGAATGACCTCCTGTTTGGGGATGGGGGGAACGACCGACTCAATGGGGATACCGGAGATGACACCATTAATGGGGGTCGGGGTGATGATTTAGTTATCGGGAACCTGGGTAATGATATCCTTAATGGCGACAAAGGAGATGACGAACTGGTTGGAAATGCTGGTAATGACTCCCTGTCTGGGGGTGATGGGAATGACCGATTAGTGGGTTCTAACCCCTTTACTGGCGTACCCAATATTGGCGGTGATTTGGATACCTTAACCGGGGGTCAAGGAAGTGACACCTTTGTCTTTGGTATCGGTACGGATGTCTTCTACACCGATGATGGTAATAACGACTTCGCCCTAATTACAGACTTTGATTTAACTCAAGATTTGATTGAACTTCCCGCCAATCTATCCGGTACATTCAGCTTAGGTGCAACCCCGGCTGATGTTCCCCAAGGAACCGCCTTATTTTTCGATAATGATCTGATTGGTGTGATTGCAGGTATTACTCCACAACAACTCAGTTTAGACAGCGATCGCTTTGTCTTTGTCTAGATAATACTCCGTTCTCGAACAGGGAACAAAAGATGGGAGAGATCCCCTTCTACTCTTCTACTTCACTAAGTAGCTGAATATCAATTCTTTCCGCTGTACTAGGAAATGCAAAGAAGCCTCAAATCCCTACTGTTCCCTGTTCGGTGATCTCAACCGTTAACGTTAATGAAAGCCCGACTACTTACCGCTCTTCACACGAGTGACCATGAACCTCCAATCCTTACCTAAGCCTTCAAATCGAGGAATGCTTGTCCTGATTATTACCGCCACCGCGATCGCAGGGACTACTGCATTTTATGGTATTTCCCAAGT
Source organism: uncultured Coleofasciculus sp. (assembly GCA_937127375.1). Taxonomy (GTDB): domain Bacteria; phylum Cyanobacteriota; class Cyanobacteriia; order Cyanobacteriales; family Coleofasciculaceae; genus Coleofasciculus. The sequence continues at coordinate 29,992 of CAKZMA010000281.1, forward strand.
TCAACCCACCAGTCAACCCTCTGAAGTTCGGCAAACAGTACCCACAGTTCGCCAAGTCACCGCTTTGGGACGCATCGAACCCGCCGCCGAGGTGATTAATGTTTCTGTCCCGGCGACGTTAAGCAATGATCGGGTGGGTCAACTGTTAGTGCAACGGGGTGATTCCGTTGAGGCGGATCAGGTGATCGCGATTATGAATTCCCAAAATCGTCTGCAAACTGCCTTACTCGAAGCCCAAGCCCAGGTCAAAGTCGCCCAAGCTGAATTAGCCCAGGTGAAAGCCGGGGCAAAATCTGGAGAGATTGCGGCTCAAAAATCGGAAATTGTTCGCCTTCAGAAAAATCTAGAGGGGGAACTTGCCACCCAACAAGCCGCGATCGCCCGTTGGCAAGCTGAAGTCAAAACTGCCCAGGCTGAGTATGATCGCTATTTGTGGCTTTATCAAGAAGGTGCGATTTCGGCTTCAGAGTTAGACCAAAAGAAACTGGTTCTGGATACCACTCAAGCACAATTGAACCAAGCCAGCGCTCAACAAGACCAAAGTGCGGACACAATTCGGGAGCAAATCCGACAAGCTCAAGCTAACTTAGATAAGATTGCAGAGATACGTCCCGTTGATGTGCAGATCGCCCAAGCGCAGGTGGATAGGGCGATAGCCGCCGTGAAAAAAGCGCAAGCGGATCTGGCTGAAGTCTACATTCGCGCCCCGATCGCTGGTCGAATTCTGGATATTTATGCCCAATCTGGAGAAGTGGTGGACGCCACAGGTATCGCCCAGTTAGGACAAACCAGCCAGATGCAAGTCGTCGCAGAAGTCTATCAGACTGACATTGGTGAGGTTCGGGAAGGTCAAACTGCAATGATTACCAGCTCATCTTTTTCCGGTGAACTGCGGGGAACGGTTCAACAGATTGGATTACAGGTGCTGCAACAAGAAGTTACCAGTGGTGAACCGGGAGAAAATCTAGATCGCCGGGTTATCCAAGTGAGAATTGGACTCAATCCAGACGATAGCCAACGGGTGGCTAATTTAACCAATTTGCAAGTCCAAGTGGCGATTCAACTGGATGCGCCATCCACGACGACTCAGTAAGTACCTAAATTTAAATTTAGTCAGGTTGAGTTAAGAATTGTCAAACTCCTCAATCTCTTACTATTCCCTGTTAAGAGTTCCCTTTCCTCACCATCATTGCCATGTTTCACCAATTCTTCCGCAAAACCCCACTTGCTTGGTTACAAATGAGTCGCCAAAAGGCACGGTTGCTGGCTGCGATCGCAGGCATTGCCTTTGCTGATTTTCTCATGTTTTTTCAACTGGGAGTCAGAGATGCTCTCTATGATTCCCAGGTTCGTCCTTATACGACACTCCAAGGGGATTTATTTTTAGTGAATAAATTGTCAGATAATCTGGCATCAATCAAAAGTTTCTCACGAGCGAATCTTTATCAAGCCGCAGGCATTAATGGTGTCGAGTCCGTTAGCTTACTATATATTGGTCAAGCCGCTTGGCGCAATCCGGATAACCAAGCCAGTCGTCAAATCTTTGTCTATGGAATCGAGCCGAATCAGCCAGCGTTTAATTTGCCGGATGTGAATCAACAACTCGATCAACTGAAGTTATTAAATCACGCCTTATTTGACCGAGCCGGAACCCTGGATCAAATTGGCGATGTTCCCGCGTTGCTGGAAGAAGAGAATCCGCTTTCGGTTCAGGCAAATGATTTGCAAATTCAAATTGTGGGATTATTTACACTGGGTAGCTCCTTTTCGGCGATTGGTAGTTTAATTACCAGTGATTCTACTTTTTTGCGCTTGTTTCCTGAACGACAAGTAGATGACATTGATTTAGGGATTATTCAAGTCAACTCTGATGCCAATATTGAGCAGGTACGGTCAGATTTACGAAAGATTTTACCCGATGATTTACTGATCTTAACGATTGATGAATTTGCCGCTCGTGAACTTGCCTATTGGAATACGGGATCGGCGATCGGTCCAACGTTTAACCTGGGTGTGGCGATTGGCTTTTTGGTGGGAGCGGTGATTGTTTATCAAATTCTTTACACTGATGTTTCTGATCATTTACCTGAATACGCGACATTGAAGGCAATGGGCTATAGTGATGCCTATCTGATTGGAGTTCTCACTCAAGAGGCTTTGCTGTTAGCCGCTTTGGGCTTTGTGCCAGGGTTTTTACTCTCTAGTGGACTGTATAACCTGTTTCAGTCTGCCACACTTTTACCCATTGGCATGAAACTCTCTCGTGCGATAACGGTGTTGGCATTGACGATGATTATGTGTGTTGGTGCCGGCGCGATCGCGTTGCGAAAATTGCAGCAAGCTGATCCGGCGGATATTTTTTAATCGGGAATGGGGAATGGGGAATGGGGAATAGTAAGGATTTGATTATTCTGAAACTTTATTATTAAAGCGGACAAAGTTTATGTTTAAATAATCATTAATTAAAGTTATTTTAAGCCTCCCAAAAATCACTAAAAATAGTAGAAAAGATGCCCAATTATACTTCACCAATTAACCCTGTAATTTCAGTTCACCATCTCAATCATTACTTTGGTCGAGGTGAACTCCGTAAACAAGTATTATTTGATATCAATCTAGATATTTACCCCGGAGAGATTGTGATTATGACTGGACCATCGGGTTCAGGGAAAACCACTTTATTAGCACTCGTTGGTGGATTGAGATCGGCTCAAGAAGGCAGTCTCACGATTTTGGGACAAGAAATGTGTGGTGCGAGTAAGCGTCAACTGATGCAAGTGCGGCAAAAAATTGGCTATATTTTTCAAGCACACAACTTACTTACATTCCTAACGGCGAAGCAGAATGTCCGCATGTCCTTGGAACTGCACGATCGCTACCTGAATCGAGATATCGATCGACTCGCAACCGAGACACTCAACGCCGTTGGTTTAGGCGATCGCCTCGATTACTATCCAGAGAATCTTTCTGGGGGACAAAAACAGCGAGTTGCGATCGCCCGTGCGTTAGCCAGTCATCCCCAAATTGTCCTGGCTGATGAACCGACGGCTTCCCTGGATAAAAAATCGGGTCGGGATGTTGTCGAAATTATGCAGCGTTTAGCTAAAGAGCAAGGGTGTACAATTTTGCTGGTTACCCATGATAATCGGATTCTGGACGTGGCTGATCGGATTATTCAGATGGAAGATGGTTTTTTGGTAGAAGCAGCACAGGATAAGTTTTTGACGACTTCCATGCAAGCAGGGGGAGGAAATCGGAGTTTATCGTGATGTCAAAAGACAGGTTATTGTCTCCCCCATTTTCAACCTAAGTATACCCCGCATAACTAATATTTAATAGTCATTTTTTTAGTTATTGGATTTTACCGCAATCTATTTAGGATTGTTATATATAGGTTAAAATTTAACAAATGAGTGGTTTTTGTTTTGTTGAGGTTTGTTCAATTGTGCTAATTGAGCGTGAATCTTTTTAAAGTCCCTGATGTGCTGGTCACTGAGGAAAGCCGTAAGGGGTTCCCAGGTATTTTCACTCGATTTAGCCCTCATAATTTCAGTATTAGAAGGTAAATGAATTAGGGATAATTGTCCAGCTTTTAGGGTGGCTTGGTAATTCCTTCCTTTGAGACAGTTTGTCTTTTGGCTAGCCAGCAAATTCTTGAGAACTGTGGCAACAAACTGAGTGCGATGCCATTGAGTGGAAGAGACTTGAGTCGAGTTTGTAGAGCGGCTATCAGAGGGAGGTGTTTTTGAGTTACACAATTGCTGGATTTGCAGATAATCCCTGGAAGAATCATAGCTGACGTTTCGATACTTTTGCAGTCCCCTTAGGGTATAAGCCTTTCCCAGTCGGGAACCTTTAAAAGCGAGTCCCTTAAAGCCATAGCTGATACCAGTAAGGTTTCCGGAGTCGTTGGCAGAAATGCGGACATTCACATCGGCTGTGGTTAGTTGTTTAATTAGGTTAGGTAACGTCAGAGGAATAGAGGTGAAGTGGTCAATTGTTTCCTGGAGATGCTGCTTGATAGGTTTCTCTGGGGGAGATAAACGCAAACCCCTTTCGTATTGGAATGTCTCCCGTCGGCGTCGCCGTTCCTGTCCAGTGGAAGGAGCCTGTTTTTCACTGTCCCAACTTGGTGTTACTGGGGTAAGATTATACTGTTTTTCTAGTTCTCTGAGGGTTCGTTCAGAACGCTTCCAGTCCATCCAGGAGGATACGGTTAATCCATCGGTGATTTGCACCCGATTGACTACAATATGGAAATGCGATCGCACTTTACCTTCTTCGGTGGTTGTGTCGTTATGAGAGTAGAGAACCCACTGGCATTCAGAACATCCGATTTTGTTCAGGTAGGTTTGAGCAAATTGCAAGACTTGGAGTGTAGAGAGTTTTTCGTCGGGGTGGGGACTTAAGGAGATGTGAGCAACGGGAAATTTGACTCGGTTGGAACGGCGGGAAACCAGGTGGAAGGCTTGAGAGAATTCTTCTCTGGTGGTGCCTAGCATATTGCCACCCAGGTATTGGGCGTCGGGTTTGCTTTCAATATATCGTAGCAGACTGTTGAAGTCGGAGCCTTTGGTGATTTTGCCAATCATTTTTCGTCTAGGGATTCAGGTGGGTTGAGGAGTTGGGATTGTACAGTTTTGAGTAAGTCCAGGACTTGTGCAACGGCTTCTGTGGCTTCAGCGATATTGGAAATGTCTTGTCCGGATGTTACAGCCGCGTTCATCGCTAAAACCTGTTGGTTGAGACTGTTGCTGATTTGACCCAGTTGGAGGACTAAGTGGTAGTTGACCTCTGGTGGTTGAGTGGGTATTTCTCGCCGGGAAGCGCAGCGTCTGAGATATTCAGAAAGACTTATCCCGGCTTTTTGAGCTTTAATCAGCCAGCTTTTTTTCTCAGTCGGTGTGACTCGGATTTTAATTTCAGTTGTTTTGTTCATGGTTCATGGCTACCTGTTATAGCTGCGGGAGGAAAGTATTGATAGAGAGTGGACAGCTATGGGAACACAGGTCACAATTTTCAATTCGTCTTCAAAAAAAGTGATGTTTGTTGGAATGGAGGAAAGGTGTGGAGTTAGGTGCTGATTCCGGAAGGGGTGTTAACCGGGGTTTGGAGTCTAAATGGGGGAACAAACACTTGGCTTGCTCTGGTAGTGGGGAGCTGTATATCGATTAACCTAGCGCAAAACTGATTCATTGGCTCGAGTTTATTTAAAAAACTATCCTAAGGAAGATTATTTGGGGCAAGTTTGGAATTTTTAGGAGGGATAATTGAGGGAAATAGCTGATAAGATTTACTCAAAACTGTAAGGTGTAAGGGCTTAGTTTAGCGTTAATTGGCTAATAATACGCTAATTGGGTGTAAGTTTTTCCTCACTTGTCCCTCATTTTTTGAGGAAAATACTCAGTAAAAAGTACAGATGTGCCATGGCACGTCTGTTTAAGGTCAAAACGGGAATTGTTTAGTTGCTGAGGTGACTGTTTTTTAGGAATTTTAGTAGATGATTCGGCGATTGAACCGATGTTCTAGGGATAGCGGGGAACGGAAAATAAATCTAATGCAGCGCGGCGTCAAATACCAACCCGTTAACAGGCTGACGAGAAAGCAGATATCATAAACAAGTGCAACCTGGGAGCTTTTGTACGAGCGATCGCTATCCTAGTGCAAGAAGGCAGAAATAACTGAACAGCTAATATCTCCCCCCGCTTCCCCTGCTCCCTCTGCTCCCCCTGCTTCATCGTATCTACGAAGCTGCTCAAGTATTTTTATGCCCGCTGCACTAGCAACCCCATTCCGAATACAATAGTTGTGCTTATCGCTGTTCCCCGATACTCTTTCTCCCGAAGATGCCAATCAACCGCCAGCGCTACGCCGATAATTGGTCAGACATCGCCCTATCTGTCAAAGAATCTGCTCTTTGGCGCTGTCGCCACTGTGGGAAACAATGTCTGCGTCCCGGCGAAAAGCCATCCAATCTCACTCGTTCGGAGTGGACAATGGCGACGCTATCGGTGCATCATGCTAATTTTATGCCAGAGGATAACCGACTGTCCAATCTAATTCCTTTGTGTACGCCTTGTCATATCGCTGTCCATGGGGGACGCAATGGTAATGTCTCTCCGGGTCAACTGTCCTTGTTTAGCTATATTTATGATGAGAATGGGGTATTGAAGATTATTCCAAATATCCATTTATTCTCTCTAACTTCAAGTTGAGAAATCAGCATCCTACGTGCACTATCAGTTGATTATCGCCTTGAAACAACTCAACGATGAACGAGCCATTTCTCATCGGATTGAGAGGTTACAGATGCAGAACCTCACAACAGGAGTTGGAATATCATTACACGGCTTAAGCCGTCTTCGCCGTTTGCACCCTCTCGATTACCTGTTCGCGCACGGAGTTCCCAGCCGTTACCGCAATCAGTTCCCAGTCCTCTGGTGTCAAAATTCCCTGCAATAATTCTTGTAACCCAGCTCGAAGTGGCTTAGAACTGCTATCTCTCTCTGGGCTTGCTAAATCCTCCTCCAACACAGCTAATAACCGCTCCTGCACCTCTGGTGTAGGATGAAGCAACCGCTCCATCAGTAATCCTCGTCCACAAATTAGCGCGGCTTCGGCTCCTACTCCTAAATTCCAATCCACCAGCAGTTCCTTGAATTCTCGTATTACAATTGAGCGCAACCGAGCCAACTGGCTATATCTCTCTGGATGAGCCATCACCGCTCCTAGATTAGCACCCCAGTCAAACCCAGCGCTAATATCACAGTCCGCTTCATCCTCAATGCGAACCGCTTCCCTCAGCCATTCTGAGTCATAGGTGAATGTTTCCCAATCAAAATGCATCTGCTATTGCCCTTACTGATTAACTACCGTCTGAGTCGTCCATACTCGAAGTAAATCAAATCCTCTTTATCAGAATCAGCTCCAAAGTTCATCATATTCCTTGAATCGTAGAATCTTTCTGCCCCAGGTAGTGCATGGAGAGCGACTCTACCTTCATATCCCAAGTCTAAACTCCTGAACCTTGCAAAGTTTAATAATAAGGTTCCCACACCCTTCAACTCAGGGGGTCGTTGAATCGCCCTTCGATTCCAAGGTGCCGAAGCTAGGGCTTCGATGTAGATAAGTCTGTGTCCGACTTCAACCTGGGAACGATGCTGCTGAGTTTCAATCCATAGTAATCCTTGGGTTTTTCCCTGGTACTCGATGGCGTAACTCTCATAGTTGTCCCTAGAAATAGAAATGCGCTTCTTGAATAGCCAATCCCAATACTTATCCTCTTGACCATATAGCCTGAGCTGTTCTTTCCATAGATTTTCAAAGTCATCAATGTGGTTCTGTGCGAGAGTCAGTAGAACCGCCTCAACGACTTGATTATCAATACCTCGAATAAGCTGTACAGAGCGCTGCAAACGTAAATCTCCTTATCCTCCTCATCCACAAACCAACCATTCAGTTACGATGGCGGAAGTTTTTAAATCGTCTTAAGTAACCCCATCAACTTATACTTGCGAGCGTGAGTCGTCATCAACTGAGTTCGGTAATCATTCCATTCACTCTGTTGCCCTAACTGGAAATAAGCAGCGCGAGCTTTTTGCAACCACTCCACCGCTGCATCGTAAGCCTTCGCTTTACCCTGATTTATGATATCTTCTGCATGGTGACGAGCTTGTTCAATCACCCATTCTGGGCGGTGGGAAATCGCCACATCCATTACCCGATGGATTAAGGGGTCACGACAATAACGTCCTAATGCGGCAATGGCATCATCAATTAACTTTTCGTGCAAGAAGATATCCACCTGGGCTTCTTGGGTACTCCAATTATCACATTGCCGCAGATGTTCAAGCAAGTCGCCTTGCACGGTTAACCAGTTCTCCCCGGCTAAATGCTGCACGCTTTGATAATCTTTGAAAGATGGCTGTGCTTTAAAGGCTTCTATTCGGGCAGAAAGTGCCGCTTTTTGTTCACCCAACCCCTCGGCTAAGTTACTCGTCCAGTCTGCCAGTTGATAGCGATGGATGCCCAAGGGTTTATACTGGCTTAGGGTTGCCCAATAGGAATGAGATGGCATGGATTCTGGAAGTGTTAGTCCATGTTGAGCAATTAAGAGAGCTTCAGGTATGGCATCTTGTTCTCGCAGTGCTTTGGCGACTTCTAATGCTTGTTCAACACAGGTGAGTTGATTTTTTTGTGCCATCACCTCATCTACACGCCCCAGACGAGTTAACATCGTCAAATATTCTGGTTCAATCGCTTCAGCACGGGCAAGATTGAGGTATTCTTCCTGCCGTTGTTGACGTTCTAAGATAGAGAGGCGTATCCGAGTAAGTTGGTCAGCATCATCGGGACGATTATCCTCCCACAAATCTGTTGATTCTCCCCGTAAGACAGCCTGTAATGCCAAATCATCCCACCCTTGACGCAAGGCGGCTGAAGCTAAGTTAAACGTTGCTCCCAACCGATCTTGCCAGTCTTCTAAATTGATTTGTAAATCGACTTCCTCACCGGGTTGAAATTCAGCGCTTAAAATTGCCTCAGCCCAAACTGGATCAAGGAGTGACATTAAATAATCACTATCCCCACCATACTCAACTAGGTCATCCCAATCTTCGGTACAAGCTTGGGTAATGGCTTCTAGAATAACCAGCGCATTATTGCCATCGCCTTGTTCACTAAAGGCTTGAGCCTGTGCCAAAATATCGGGTAATTCCTCTTCAATCGGGTTATCCTCATATCCCTCTTCCCAATAACGCAAGGCATTTCTCATCAGAGACTTAACCTGAGAGCGATAGGGTTGGGGATTTACGGATGTTTGACGTTTGGCTCTGATTGGAGCTTGGGGAATGGGTTGGGTGATTTGGGTAACAATGTTATCAATATCGTCAATTAACTCTGGCTGCTTGGCGACCAATTTTTGGATCAGCCCTTGTGTTTGGACAAGATTGAGTTGATCTAGTAATTGCTCTAGGGAAGGGCGCTCTTGGATAGTTTCGGGTTGGTGCAGACAAAGCAGTGCTGTGGCGACAATATGCTTGCACCATCCTTCAAAAGTATAGGCACAGGTGCAATTTGCCTGTTTAATTCCAGCCCGGTCAAATTGGAGGTTGACACGGTAGGGTTCAACTTCGTTGCCTTCTACGGTAGCTTGGATGGTATTGCCTCTGGAGCAACAGCTCACCACTGCACCGGAGTGATAGTACTGTTCACCACGCTGGAATACTTTGGGTGTTGTGCGATCGCGGTAATGGGTTTCAAGTAGCTCAGGTATTGACATGTTTCCCTCGGAGACGGGCTTACCTCTTGAAGCTTACAATGCTTTCTATATTCGGCGGTTGAAGTAACCCTATCAACTTATACGTGTGAGCGAGATTTAGTTCTGTGGTGTTTAAGTCATATCCTAACTTATATACGACACCTGAGAACTCAAATACAAACTCATATTTGCTGTCCTCACAATGGAACCGTTGGCGTTTACAGGGAGGGGTATGAGTTGTTGATGCGATTAAGTTTAGCTCAGTTGAGGGCGGCTTGGGGACAGGTGCGTCGAGGGAGTCGGAGTGCGGGGATTGATGGGATTACGACGGATTGGTTTGCTTTGGTAGTGAATGAGCAACTGGCTGTGTTGCAGCATCAATTGCAACAGGAGTGTTATTATCCTTGTCCAGCTAAAGGGTTTTATTTGAATAAAGCTAAGGGGGGTAAACGGTTAATTGGAATTCCGGTGGTGCGGGATAGAATTGTTCAGCGTTGGCTGTTGGATGAGATTTATTTACCTCTGGAATATGCCTTTCTTGATTGTAGTTATGCCTATCGCCCAGGGCGGGGAATTCAGATGGCGGTGCAGCATCTATTTTCGTTTTACCAGTTTCAACCGGCTTGGGTGTTGAAGGCGGATATTACTCAGTTTTTTGATCATCTTTGCCATGCGCTGTTGCTGACGGATTTAGAAGATTTGGGGGTAGAACCAATTCTTCTGCAACTGATTGAGGCACAGTTAAATGCTGGAATTGTGATGGGTAAACAGCGCTTCTTTCCGAGTAAGGGAGTATTGCAGGGGGCGATATTGTCGGGGGCGTTGGCTTTCTTTGTATTTGACCGAGTTTGACCGCCATTGTTTGAGTCAGGGAATTAATTTGGTGCGCTATGGGGATGATTTTGTGGTGGTGGCTGGGGATTGGCTACAAGTTAATCGCGCGTTGGAGCAAATTACGGCGTGGTTGGCGGATATTTATCTGACATTACAACCAGAAAAGACGCAGATTTTTGCCCCGGATCAGGGGTTTACGTTTTTGGGGTATCGGTTTGAACAGGGAAGGGTAACTGCACCACCGCCTGTGGTAACGGTGAAGCCGGGGACAACGGCGGAGTCGGGAATGGTTTCGCGGCGGGAGGTGGGGAAGCCGATTCAGTTGGCGTCTCGTCCCCCGAAGGCGTGCAGCATTGTTAAAAGGGTGACGTTTCCAGTTGCAAATTCTGATCATTTTTGGCAGGAACCAATGACGACACTTTATGTTACGGATCAAGGGGCGTATTTGAAGGTACAGCATCAGCAGTTTTTGGTCTATTGTCAGCAGGAATTGCGGT
>CAKZMA010000282.1 GCA_937127375.1 uncultured Coleofasciculus sp.
TGGCACCGATACAGCCACTGTTAGTGTGACGATTAACGGTGTCAATGATGCACCGATAGCAATGGATGACACTGGTACAACAGATGAAGATACTAGCTTCACCACCGCTAATGTCCTTGTTAATGACACCGATGTCGATACCAGCGATGTCCTGAGTGTGACTAATCTGGATACAACTGGCACAGTCGGGTTAGTCACTGACAATGGGGATGGCACGTTCAACTACAACCCCAACAACGCATTTGAGCTTCTCAATGATGGGGAGACAGCCACGGATAGCTTTAGCTACACCGTCTCTGATGGCAATGGTGGAACTGATACAGCCACCGTCACCTTGACCATCACAGGCGTAACGGATGTGCCCTTTACAATCAGTGCTGAAAGCCTGTTCCCAGACAATGTCACAGGCTATCAGCTTGAGAGTAGCAAAGCGGCTGAAGGAGGCTCAATGCTCAGTCTGCGTAATAGCAATAGCACCGTTGGCACTGCCACCTTCACCTTTGACGGAGCTTCCGGTATCTATGACTTAATTATTGGTGTCTTTGACGAGAACGATGGTCAGTCTACCTTTGAGCTTACCCAACAGAGCAATCTCGTCGGCTCTGTCTTGCTCGACCAAGATCCTGGTGGTAATGCTGCCAGTCAAAACTCAAAGGTAGAACGGATATTGGGAGACGATCTAACGATCACCAGTGGCGATAGTTTCACAATCACGGGTTTTCAAGACCGGGGCGAATTCGTCCGTTTGGATTTCATTAAATTTGTCCCCGTCGGTTCAGTAAGTACCATCACGGGAAGCGATGGCAACGATATACTCAATGGCGCCTTGACCAATGACACCATTTTCGGTAATCAAGGTAATGACACCATTTTCGGTAATCAAGGTAATGACACTTTATTGGGAGACAACGGTAGTGATATTCTCCGAGGTGATCTCGGTGATGATATCCTCACCGGAGGTAACGCCACTGATACCTTTGTCCTCGCTGATGGTGAAGGCACTGATACCATTACTGACTTCAGTAATAACGATCTGATCGGTTTGGCTGGTGGTTTAAGTTTCGGTGACTTGTCCTTCTCTGGTGAAGACATCCTTTTGGGGACTGAAGTCTTAGCAACTTTGACAGGTGTTGATACTACCACCCTTAATAATGGTGATTTTGTGATGGTTTAATTTCAATCTCCTTGAACCCCCGGTCAAACGCATAAAATGCTTTTAATGACTGGGGGTGGGAGGAGCAACCGCACAAGCTTGACGATCCCCGCCGCCCGACTTTATTTATTCCCATCTATCACAGATCCCCGACTTCTTGAAGAAGTCGGGGATCTTGCTCAGTCTATTCCCACCAAGTTTTTTACTCTGAATAATGGGTCAAAAAATATTTTCGATAGAGTTCACAAGGGGGACTTGCCATCAGCCCTTGCAGTTGTACTAAACCCAATCCTTCTAAACGATGAGCCGTTTGAGCATCTAGGGGAATCGGCTTGGGACTCGATAACACTTGATAAAATGCTTGCTCTAACTGTTTATCCTGTGCCAACATAATCCACAGTTGCTCCAAATATTCCCCGTAAATGCCTTTAGATGTGGGGGCTTCTGCTAAGAGTTGTTCTAATGATAAATAGCCTAAGCGTAACCAGTAAAATGCAAATTGGAGTAGGCAAGGATGACCACCCACTAAATCCAGTAAAGGATCTAGGGTGGAATTTGTTTCTATGCCTACTTGATCAAGTTGATAACGCTGCGCTAATTCACTAATTTGAGAGCGGGTGAAGGGGGGCAAATTGACAGGAAGTCCGACATTAAAGGGAGATTGATGGGTCTGAATGGATAAGGTTAATTCAGTGGAATAGGCAAGGATTAACCGTAACTTTTGCCAATTTCCTGGGGTACGGGCTTGTTCGTACCAATGCCGCAACATGGAGAAGAAATGACTGGCTAAATCGGGATAGTCAAACAGAGTATGCACTTTGTCCAAGGCAATGACCACAGGAGTGTCAACCGCATTGAGGCAATACTCTTGCATATAAACCGTGCAACTCATTTTACTCCCGGCTCCCTCAAACCAATAGTCGTCAAATCTGGGAGCTAAGTTCAACTGTTGGCTAATCACCCAACAAATCCATTGCAAAAATTGATCTAAATCCTTGAACATCGCTGGCTCTGCCTGTTGCACATTGACTAAAACCGTTTGCATTTCCTGCTGATGAGCAATGCCGAACAGACGATGAATTAAAGAGGTTTTGCCCATCCGTTGCGGCGCTTTTAGGCGCATCAGGCTCCCGGCTTGATCAAGGGTGTTAATGGCTAAGGTTTCTATGGGAAGACGCTCAACATATAAGGGTGACTTAAAGGGAAGCGGACGACCAGGAAAGTCGAGTTCTGCTATCGTGGTATTCGGTTGAGTTTGTCGCTGATAGACTTCGGTGTTTCCTTGAGAAAACTGCGTTAACATAAACGAAAGATTTCGCTTGTTAATGTTACAGTTTAATTGTTGAGAGAGTTTCTGCCAAATGTGAGAGCCAATGTCTTTAATATAACCCGGATCATATCCCGTTTCTTTAGCAATTTCTCGATATAATTTTCCTGACAATGTCCGATCTAATATAATTTCCTCAAGCTGGCTTATTTTTCTGGGGGCAAGGATTGTTTTAACCCATTCAAGTGTTTCTTTTTGGCTATTCATTTTTAGGGAGGGAGGTCAACCTTACAGAAAAGATGGTGAATTTTAAATCCTAAAATTCACGACGATATTACCATATCCGGTAGTCCTGCCAAGAGTAGCGATCATTGACAAACTCAACTAACTACCCATACTAAATCGCTGATTTTATGAATACCTAAGACCTGTTAACATCAAAATCTGATTAAAAATATAGCAACCGCCAGGGCGGTTAGGACGCTAGAAGCGGTTTGGTTATGCTTAAAGATTCAGGGATTGATCGCTTGCTGGCTCCATTGGCGATCGCACTCTTGAGTATAACACCATCGGTTTTGCGGATCACCGCGCAATTCCAGGTGATCAACCTCTACAGGTTCGAGCAATAGGAGACAGAAATTAGGCAACGGTTGCTCTGGATCAGGTGGCGGTTGGGAAAACGCCGGATCACCCTCTACTCTGGGTTCACCCGGATTCGACCAAGCAAATTGCACACGCGCTGCATCAGAAAGCCCTTGCCAGGTTGTTTGACGCTCATTTTTTAAGGTCACTTCGGGATAATCTTCTCCTATCAGAATAAGCTGACCTCTTAATCGAAATTGTTCGCGAGTCTTGGGAAAATACCAGCAAATTTCTGCTCCCGCATTATAATTAATTTGATTGACTTTCTGACTTCGAGCATCGGTAATAACTTTTAAGGAGTTATCAAAAAAGCCCCGAAAAACAACCGTGCGATTAGCCGGATACCCATCGGGACGAACAGTTGCCAGTTGAAAGTACCGAGCATACGGTAAACTGCGGTTGCGGTGAAGGGCGCGAGATAGGGGAACTCGCCAAGGAGCAATTGACATTGTTGGAAACGATGAATGATACCAAATCCGCTTTGAAAACCTTTTTTACCCTTCTACTGATATTTAACAAAATAATCAATATGCTGAGCGACAATTCCCGGTACGGTTTCCGCTAAGTCATTTCCGGCTTGGTCAATCATCTGTAGTTTAGTATTGGGGCTATGGTTGGCATAAGCTTGAGCGTGATCAATCACTTCAAGTGAGTCTTGTCTTCCTTGCAAAATCAGTGTAGGTATGTCTAATTCGGGTAAATGTTCTTGTAATAATTCGTTTTGGATTTCCACCCGCCGTCGCCGGAACAACAATTGACAAGCTGTTGGGGATTGCAGCAATTGTTGTCGCTGTTTTAACGCTCTCTCAATATCTTTGTGACGCCCAAATAACCGCGCCAGAGGTAAGAGCGATCGCAGGATAGTATAGGCAAGGGGAGGACGCCCGACTAACCACCTCCGCCACTGCCAAGTTTTCCAGTCTCCATCGTCTCGAATGCCTTCAGGCGCTAATAACACTAATCCCTGAACCTGTTCCGGGTGACGCAACGCATAACTAGCGGCAATCCAAGCCCCTAAGGAATCACCAACCAGATAGACTTGGGGAAGGTGTAACGCCTCGATAAAGTGGAACAAACACTCAACCTCAACCTGAATCGAGTAGTGCAGTTTCGGCGTTTGGGAGTCACCAAATCCCAATAAGTCAAGGGCAAAGCAATGATAATCTTGATGGAGGTACTCAATTAGGGGTAGCCACTGACTACTATCGCTCCAAGACCCGTGTAAAAATAAAAGAGTGGGTCCTTGTCCCACTTCACGCCAAAAGACTTGCCCCAAAGGTAGCTTAATGCGGGAATTCCGTAAGGTTAAATTCATCCTAGTTGCCGGGTGTGTCCAAACTCAACACTTAAAGTAGCAGGCTACGTCTAGCTTTCAAAACTTAACATTAGGCAACAGTGGTTTTACCGTCAAAATAGTCCTGCAACTGTCGCCCATGATCATGACTCAGGTTGCCCATGGGGATCGTTGAACGCTTAAAGGCTTGAACTGCCGTAATTTCCCACTCATCGTTTATCTGCATTGTTCCCTGAACCTCCGCTTCGACTACAACACAAACCGAATGAACTCTAGGATCGCGATCGGCGGCTGAGTAGATTCCCACCAATCGGCGAATTGCCAGCAACTCTAGTCCCGTTTCTTCTGCCAACTCCCGCCGCACGGTTGTGGGAATGTCTTGACCCCAATCCACCATCCCTCCAGGTAATCCCCATTTTCCGTTATCACGACGCCGAATCAGTACAATTTGCCCATCGGGTAAAACAGGGATAATACTTGTACCGAGGACTGGATGGCGGAAAATAATCCCCAATACCGTTTGGACAAAATACCAAATACGACCCATGGATTCAGATGGTTATGGAACAGGTAAATGACTGACTACAAACTGTTATCATAATCTACCTCCGAGGGATAATAACGACTCGGAAACAGAAGGGGATTCAGAATCGAAGCAAGCGGATTCTAATCGTCAGAATTCGGACTCTAGCTGATTCCCTGACACTTTCGCTTGAATAGAATAGTAGAGGCAATTTATGAATTGCCCCTACAGCTAAGATGGCTTGTGCCAACGTTCTTTTCTCTTTACCAACGTGCTTGCGGTCCCGTCCAAACTTGATTAACCACTTGACCGTACACAATCGGTTCGTCGTCAAAGGCGAGGTTGGTTTCACCTTGGAAATCAACGGACAACACGGGCCAACGCTCTTCACCTAGTTCACCGACGCGAAACAGAACCTGATCGGAATGGGTTTGACTCCACCCCAATAACACAGCATGGGTATAGTCAATGGGTTCAGGGGCGACGGTATACGTGCGATTTTTCTGGCGATCCCAAATCACCGCATAATCCGAAGCAAAGGATGTACTGAACAGCCCTTCAAACTGTCTTGCTAAAAGGCGATCGCTAGACGGAGACCAAGACACGGGGAGCAAAATGGCGAATGTTCCTGGCATATCCGCATCTTCATTACTGACTAAAGGATTATCAGATAAGGGAGATGATGCCGTAAGCGTTTGCAAATCCCCGGTCTGCAAATCTTCTAGGAACATCACGCTGGTAACCCGGCTGCGATAGAATTCAGGTTGCCCTTGCATGGAAATGCGGCTATAGGCGGCATATTGACCGTCTGGAGAAATCAATGATTGGCTACGGTAGTAGCGTAAACCAAAGGTATCACTCGCGGCTAGTTCCGCTTGAGTCGTCAACACCCAATTCCAAGGGACGGGATGAGGACTATCGAGAGGATCAATCGGCTCTACGGTCTCAATCATATCGGGAGCAGTTTCTTCAGTCACGTCGGGATTCGCTAGAGAAGAAGACACCGATGGATCTATTCCTAGAGGGACATGGGTGGGTTCAGGCGTATGAGCCTGTTGAGCTTGGGTAGATACGTTAGAAGTCATCAGTAGCCAAGGAGCGAACAGTAACAGGTATGGTTGTGAATAAAACCATCTGAATAAGCGGACTATTATTTTGAACATCGATATAGGTGAGGTTGCTAAACGGTGCGTCTTGTGTGAGGAGCAACGTTTTGGGAACTATGGCAGTGTTCTTTAGTCTATGTATATCAAGCTAAGGAACCCTACAACTCAACCTTTTTACGAAAGTTTTCACTTATGCCTGGAGATTAGGGATTAGGGAAAAGTTTTGAGTTAACTCCCTCATCTCCCTCATCTCCCTCATCTCCCTCATCTCCCTCATCTCCCCGTCTCCCTTGTCTAGTTAGAGGTGGTGATAAACTTCTGGCAAGTGGCATGATCGAATTAATGGATGTATTGGTGTTATTCTTCTAAGGTCTGAATAAAATTCAGGAAAATCGGTGATTCAATCCGCTAATTCAGCAGACAAAACGACTTCTGCCTCTGTGAGGTCTCAACGCCCTTGGTTTCTCGTTTTTATATTCCGAGTGCTATTATTGGGCGTCAGTGGCGGCGTAGCCCTAATTGTGGGCATTGTCCTTGCCACGTTCTATCCCAGAACCAACCCAGAAAAACCCTTTTTCCTCAAAATGGCAAGCCATTTTGAAGAGCAGATGCCAGTCGTTTCTCCCCATACTACCCCAACATCGATACCAGAACCGACAGGTTCGCCACCTCAACTTACTCCTGTACAGAGACAACAGGTGCAAGCCCAGCTTACCCAACTGCAAGGTCAACTGCGATCATTGAGTGAGGGAGTTGCCACCTTAGAAGCCCAACTGGGCAGTAGTCGCCCCAATGAATCCTTAGAAGCCCGATTGCAAGCGATCGCGCTGCAACTTGACGGCGTTCAACCTCCCCCTGAAGAGGCAACATCCAATGGGAATAATCCGAATGCCACTGTAATGGCAGCTTCATCGGACTCATTCGGTTCTAGCCAAACCTTGAAGGTGACGTTACCGAGTGATGTTTTATTTGAGGGCAACAACAGCCTACTGCGTCCAGAAGCAGGCTTGATTTTAGACAAAATTATTGCAGATTTACGTAACTATCCGTCAAGTACCATCCGCATCGCCGCTCATACAGATAGCCAGGGTGAACCTGAGGATAATCGCGAACTGTCATTTCGTTATGCCAAAGCTGTGGAGCAATATTTCGCTCGTGCTTTGGGGGATGACTACCGATGGTTAGTTGTCGGTTATGGTGAAACTCGTCCCCTTGTGGCAAATGATACCGATGCGAATCAGCAACGCAATCGCCGAATTGAAATTGCTGTCGAGTAAAATTGTTATTCGTCATACTCGCTATCGCGAGAAGCAAGCTACGTCATTTGTCATTCGTCAGTTTTTGCCTGAAAGTTAAAATGAACGTTATTTTCTTCGGTACGCCTCAATTCGCTGTACCTGCTTTAGAACGCTTAATCAACCATTCAGACTTTAATGTTCTGGGTGTAGTAACTCAACCCGATAAACGTCGAGGGCGGGGAAATAAACTATCTCCTTCACCCATAAAAACCTTGGCGCTAACTCATCAACTGCACGTCTGGCAACCCAAACGGGTGAAAAAGCATACAGAAACCCTGAGCCAACTCAAACAAGCCGAGGCAGATGTATTTGTCGTTGTTGCTTATGGACAGATTCTGTCTCAAGAAATTCTCGATATGCCCAGACTCGGCTGTGTGAATGTCCATGGTTCACTGTTGCCGAAATACCGGGGAGCCGCCCCAATCCAGTGGTGTTTGTATCAGGGCGAAACCGAAACTGGCATTACTACGATGCTTATGGATGCTGGGATGGACACGGGACCGATGTTACTGAAGGCTCACACACCCATTGGGCTATTAGACGATGCCCATCAGTTAGCTGTAAGACTGTCGGATTTGGGGGCGGATTTGTTAATCGAAACGCTGCTGAAGTTAAACCAAGGGGATGTTCAACCCATCGCCCAGGATAATTCCCAAGCTACTTATGCACCTTTGATTCAAAAGTCCGATTATGCTGTCGATTGGTCACGATCTGCCATAGAAATACACAATCAGATCAGAGGATTTATACCGAATTGTGTCGCCTCATTTCGGGATCAATCACTGAAAATCCTGGCGACTGCTCCTCTGGGAGAGGCTTACTTTCCCCAGTTACCTACAGATTTAAAGATTCCGGAGCAACAATGGTTGTCTGTACGAGAAGCCTCTGGGCGTCCCGGAGAAGTGGTGAGTATTATTAAGGGACTTGGACTGATTATTCAAACAGGTGAAGGATTGTTGCTACTGCGCGACGTTAAGCTAGCGGGTAAACGCGCTCAGTCTGCTTGGGATTTTGTCAATGGTATGCGGGTAGCTGTGGGAGAGGTTTTAG
>CAKZMA010000283.1 GCA_937127375.1 uncultured Coleofasciculus sp.
CTGACATGGGGCTGACTTGCTAGACAAATCTGTCTAGACGTTACTGTTGGAAACACTGCAACAACATATTATTACTCTTCATTCAAAAAGTAAATACCTACACCTATCCATGCGCCATAATACGCGCCCACTCGAACGTAATTTGGGCGAACCAAAAGAGTGATGAATCCCGCCAACGCTCCAACCAGAATTACCCTGGTCAAGCCCCGCACCACGATGGTAAACAAATCGTTGTTGTAGGCTTCTAATTTGTTTGATAACTTGAACACTTCCTCGCCCAACTTTAAGCGGTCATCGCGTAACTGCTCGTTTTCTGCCTGAAGGCGACTTATCGTCATTTCCTCTAGGCTCTGATGCCCGCTTGAGCAAGAATTAGAGCTTTTGTGGTTTACGGGAATCTCTACAGTGAAAATTCCTAGTTCGTGCAACTGCTTTTGTGAATCATTCATGAGATTTACTCCTTGATAAAATGCTGTTTTGTGTGATAACGTTTGCTGTCGTGTGAGCTGTCGTGTTGCTGTCGTGTAACCTGTCGTGTGCGGCTGTCGTGCTTGTCGTGTCGTACCCGACAGCTAAAATGTTTTGAACACGACAACCTCACCAGACTCGTCCAACTCCCCATAACCCATGTCACTGAGTACCCCTAAATAGCGGCGGATCTCGTCACTGGATTTACCTTTTAATACGGCAAATGTGCGCCGCTGGATATCGCGAGGCTTGACCCAATCTCCCTTTTCTTTGGCAAATAGCCAGATTGTCCTAAGCGGCTCCCCAAGATCATCAGACAGTTTAAGATCTATTGCTTCAGTAGGCGATTCGATTTCGACTACTACAGACTGGGGTGTTTTAGTAAACTGAGTAATTTGCTTGTCCAGTCTTGGAAGTTGTACGGATGTCCAAGTTTCTTGTCCTTCACCTTTCAACAATCCCCGTCCACTGGCGCGTGGCTTAAGCGTGTTTGGGTCGATGGTTGTTTCTAGCTGCAACTGCGGCATTTTAGCGATTAGTTGAGCTAGTCCAGTAACGTTGCCCAAGCACGTCTGAGTGTTATTATGAGTAATGAATACACACGGCATGTGCTGCTTTCTGGACTGGGTTAGTGCTAGACGGAAAAACCTGTTGAGTAAGTCCTTGTTGTCAATCATGTTTGCCCACGTCGTTACCTCCTCACAGATTACGGTAATGGCTTCGCCCTTTTCCCAAAGCTGATCTGACCATTCATCCTCGCTCATAGCAACGCCACTAAACTCCTCATATCGATGGGTTAATTCGTCTGTATACCATTGCAGGAACCGTTCAATCTCACCATAGGTGTGGTGGCTTTCTGCTACCCCCTGCCATGAGTAGGCATTAGAATTGGGGTCAAGCACCACAATTTTGTATCCCCGGTCTATCTTGAGTTGAACTAGGTAGCGTAAAAACCAAGACTTACCGCTCCCCTGGTTGCCCCAGATTAGCGCCGTCGTACAGATGAGAAGGTCAGCCCATGCAGGCGCGTTGCTGGCATTGGATATGGGAGTCTGGTCGGTGATCTGTCCTTGGCGCATCTGTTCCTCAACCGTCCCCGGCGTACCATGGGGGAGGGCGGCGGCGGTTGGCGTTTCGGTTGCCGCCCTGATCCGCTCTTGGGCTTCGGCTTGAGCTTCGGCTTGGGCTTGTTGCTGGAAAACGGCTATCTCCTCCGGCGACAATACTGAAAGCTGTTTGGCACGGGCGGCACGGTTGGCGCTGAATTCCCAGAGTTGGTAATCAACTTCGGCTGCATACTCAACCTTGCGAGCGGTATTAATTGCCTCAATTTTGCTGAGCAACCAAGACCGCTTAACCTCGATGCGATGCTGTGGTAGAAGCTTAACCAGTTGGTGCTGACGGGCTTTGCTAAGGGTATGCGCCAACCCAAAAAAACCGCTACCCACTACGCCCCAAGCCCATTTATGGGGATTAGTAGCTGTGATAATTCTTAAGCGAGTGGCTTTTTTTGGAATCTGACTTTTAGGGTTGCTGGATGGTTCGGACTGTAAATCCGCCCATTCGGTTAGGGGCATAGTGTATCGCTTGTCAGGGGTGCAAAATTCCGGTGTGTCAGATGGCTTAAAGCAATATTCAATTAAATCTGTTTGCCGCCCCTGGAACCCAAAAGCTAAGGATAACGCCCCAAGTCCAGCTAAGCTCGCTACCAGTGCAGTGTTAGCTCTTTCTTGCTGTCTAAAATGTTTTGCCATCGGATTTACTTTTGAAAACGCTTGCAAACACAGCGCTGGCGATTAAGCCCACCAGTAATACTGACAAGGGGGTTAGCCAGGCGG
Source organism: uncultured Coleofasciculus sp. (assembly GCA_937127375.1). Lineage (GTDB taxonomy): Bacteria > Cyanobacteriota > Cyanobacteriia > Cyanobacteriales > Coleofasciculaceae > Coleofasciculus. Next base: position 2,307 of record CAKZMA010000283.1, read on the forward strand.
GGTAAACGTTTGCTCTGACTACTTCAAATTGCTCGACCTCCTTTATGAATGCTTTGGCTCCGGTGGATGTCTGTCGGCTGATTTTTCGCTGTTCGCTTGACACAATCCAAATCGCCCCGGCTGCACCAACCGCCTTAAGGGATTCAGCTACAAACTCAGAATCGATACTGGGATAATCCTCATCAAGCTTAATTTTGGTCAGCGCGTTGGCAAATAAGATCGCCGTGGCAATGGTTCCCAAGGTTCCTGTCGCGATCGCGGCTAGCCCCACCTTTGCCATGATAGACACCGAGCCGTGTATAACCGCTATTCCAGTCAAAGCGGATAGTACATGAGTTAGGAACTTACGATTGGCAAATACCTCCCTCAGCTCATCTTCTAAGCGCTGATTGTCTAACTGTTCCGGTTCAAGTTGTTTTGGCTGTTCTTCAATGCCTGCGGACAACGTGCTATTCTGTAATAGTCTATGCATGATTTTCCCGGTTCCGTAGGGGGTGATTTATCACCCCCTATAAAATTTTCAAATCCCAAACGTATCCCTAAACCAGTTTGCCAGCCCTCCGACATTGCGATTAGCTCGGTAATTGGGCTTAGGAATACGGCTGATGTCGGCATCTGAACCTTGCGCCCAAAGTGCCTTGGAAACAGCTCCTTCATAAGCTAAGTCTGCTTTTTGTTGAGCCAAGGGGACTTTGTTTTCTGTTTTGGCTAGGTCGGTTTGGTACTTTGTAACCGCCATCAAGTCAGCAACCGAGCCGTTTATTTCGATCAGGCTCATTTGTCTCAGATGGCGTCCCGTTTCACCTCGAACGTTGTGACCGTGGGCGGTTTTTGCCTCAGTTAAGCCATGGTGCATTTTGCGTTCAGACAGATCGGCGCTGTTGGTGGCAGTAATGACTTTTTGCCCTGCTTGCTGGGTTGCCCCAATCAGACTAGAAACCGCCTGGTTAATGTCCCCGGTAGTTTGAATCGTTAGCCGTGCTGCTTCCAACGCTGGTTCCAAGTTTTGCTGAGCAACCTCAGACAATCGCCCAGCGTCGCGAAGCTCTTTGATGGCTTCATGATCGCCATACACAGCCGATATGAATTTTTCGATGGGAATGCCAAACATACTCCCCATGGCGGCGGTTGCACCAGGGGCGACCCCGGTTACATGATTCTTGTGCTTTGCTTTGCCGAATTTCATATTATTGTTCCTCATCACCAGTTAGGTAGAACTTGAGACTTTCTACTTTTTGGGTAATTCCTTCCAGGATGTCCTCTGCTGAAGCAAAAACCCCATGCTGCTTAGCTGTCTGTAATGCGATTTTTAGGGAGGCAATTTCATAACTAAGAGATTTTATTACCTCGGTTTGAGCGGTGTTGATTTTGTTCATGAATTAGGGCGAGCATTTTGTAAGTTGACTGATTGTCGTACTCAGCAGAGTGTTTAGGGAGGCAATTTCATGACTAAGAGATTTTATTGCCTCAGTTTGAGCGGCAATTTCATAATTAGTAGATTTTATTGCCTCAGTTAGGGAAGCAATTTCATGATCAATAGATGAAATTACCTCGGTTTGAGCGGTGTTGATTTTGTTCATGAGATTAGGGCGAGCATTTCGTAAGTTAACTGATTGTCATTGTCGTACTCAGCAGGGGAGTCATTTAGCCAGCTCCAAACTTTTTTGAGTAAGCTCATTTTGCGTTTATCCTCCAATTTTTTGATGGCTTCTATTGCTTTCCCAGTTCGGCTGCTTGCTTTTTCAAGGTATCGAGTTTCTGCTGAGCGGTTAGGTTGGTAGCGGTTAATCCGGCGTTGGCGGTTAACCGTTGGAGAGTTTGCGGGTCAAGCAATACTTGCAGTTCTTTAATATCAGCCTGTGCTTGCTCGAAACGCTCTGTTATCGCATCAGTCTCCAAGTCAACCAAAGTAGAGACGTAGGATAGGCTAGTGGCTTGTCTTGTTGCCTGCTGAGTTTTGGTAGCAATCGAGCTGATCGCGTGATCACGTTGTGCCAAGACTTGACCCTCGATTATTCCCATCTGAATCATGGCGTGGCACGCAGACTTGATCGCCGCCAGTGTGATAGGGTCTGACTCCCCTGTCATTTGCTGGATCTTACCTTGATCGGGAACTTGATTCTCGTTTTCGGACGATTCAAGGGCTATTTCTTTTAGGTTTGTAAGTTCAGCGAGCAGCTCCGTTGGGATTCGGTCTACTTGATCGGGATTTTCAAGCTCCGCAGAAAGCGGTAATCCTTTTTGCTGGTAGATTTCGCCTAATTCTGAAAGCGCATATTCGACGTCCACAGGCGATTGTAAGTTTAATACCCGCGCCGCCTCTTCTTTAGTTACGTATCTGTTAGTTAAAGCTGACATTTTCGCTAATCTCCAGACTGTGTACTTGAGCAAACGTTAACGCACTGAACTGATTGGGATTACATTTTACATAACCCATTACTGCTTGAAAGGACTTTAGACTATCTAACGTTGTCTTGACTTTCTTGATAACCCAAGCTTCATAAAGCGTGAACGGCGGTTGATCAATTCGAGGTAGAGTGCTTCCCTTCTTTCTTGGACGGTAGCCAGAATTTCGGTTTTTGGCTACCGTCCTGTAATCAAAAATTAGTAGCGCTAATTCTCTGTATCTTAGTAATTGCCGAGAGCTAATTTGCAACTCCCATTGAAGTTGTTCTGGTGTGATGTAACTGTTTGGATTAAACCAATCGATTACCGTGGCATCCCGTAGCGATCGCGGCTTTCCAAAACAGTATGTCTTTGTCGGGTTTGTTGGCTTGTGTTTGCCAACAGTTAAAACTTGCACTGCATAAGCCTCCTAGCGTCTCATGTCACCCTCATGTCAGCCCCGTGTCACCCTTAAATTGGGCTGACATGATGGTGACTTCTAAACCCTAATAAACAATTGAAAGATTTGTCAAGGATTTTTCAGAACTGGCACATAATGCAGTGTAATGCACCAGAGTACGCCATTCTGAGGCAGATTTCAAAAAACAGCCCCTAAACCCGCTCACCGTAAGGGTTAGACCCTCTGCCACCTTCGCCTATTCTTCTTATATAAACTACCGGAAGGTGGCAGAATGGAAAAAAGTGGAGTATAAAAATATGGACGAACTAAACCAGATCCGCTACCCAAGAATTTTAGCGTGGTGCAGCCTGCACGAATGGACTGGTTTGACTTTTGTGGAAAAAGAAGAGAAATGGTATGCTTTCCCTCCCGATTCCAATAAGCTTACATTATTGCCTAGCATCGCATGGAAGCCCCCCTTTCCTGGTGATATACCGGAGGGAAGCTGATCAACTCGACCTAGGCGTCTAACTCACGCGATCGCACCCTAACAGCCCACCTTAACCGAGTGGGTTTTTTCATGTTTAGTTGAATGTACGTCACTTTGAGGCAGA
>CAKZMA010000284.1 GCA_937127375.1 uncultured Coleofasciculus sp.
TGGGGAGGGCGGGTTTTGTTGTTCCGTTATTGGTGAATATCTGAATTGAGTCCCTAAACCCGCCCCTACGATTGTCCCTAATTATTACTGATTACCTACTCCCATTCTGGACCTGTCAATGTGCCTCGCAGACGCCAGTTTCCTTGGGGAGAAAACACCTCTAAAAGACCACTATTTAAGTCTTGCTGAACATAAGGACTATCTAACACAGCCCAATCGTCGAGGATTCGCTCTTTCCCATTAATCTGTGCTAAACCCGCTCCTTGATTAGGTTGATAGGTCATCTGTAAGCGATCGCCCGCTAAACTGGTATAGGTAATCTGACCCATTGTCTCCCAGGACGTATCGCGAATTTCAGTTTGGTCAAGGGCTTGCTGTAAAGCCTCGATTGTGGGATAATCATCAACACTGGCTACATCAGTAATCCAAGCGGTATTCCTGCCGATTGCTGCTAACGCCTGGTAATCAGAATATTTCTCCGATACCTGATTTTGCCAGTCTATCTGTTCACCCCAAGGACGGACGCAAAGGAAGGTATTTTCAATTCGCCAAATGTACCAATCCCCATAGCGCTGAGGTTGCCCATATCGAGTCGGTAAAACTAGGTGAGAACGCCCTGGTACATCGGCGGCTTTATCTCGTGAATTTAAGCGTAACTGATAAATCACTGCGCCCTTTTCTTGGACGTATTGATCTCCTGGAGAACGCCCTGTTGCCATGTCTGAATGATAGGTTCCACCCAAACTAACAACGGCATTGTTTTGTCCTTTGGGATCGCGGATGACTAATTTATAGGTAGCATATTGGGCATTAATTGTACCTTTGACTTGATAGGAACGACTGGGGTCAATTAATGTACCCAAACTATAATCTTGAGTCACATAAAAGGTTTCCCAAAATCGGTTATCTTGGTGATAACTATAATAACCCGGATGACTGGCTTTAAGCTGAAAAGGTAAGTCTATTTCCTTACGGGCAATCGCTCTCAATTGGGGCGGCGGACGATAATCACTTAAGGCAGCAGGTAATGCTACCCTAGTCACACCCCGATCCATACGCTCAACAGGCGCTAACCCTTCGGCTTCGCTCAGGGTCAAACTATCCCCCCACCAAATCCAAGCCACGCCACTCAAACCACTATCATCCCACGTCCCGCGATCAAACCCGCGACTTTCCGCACCACCTGCGGTTCCCCAACTGAAGCGCACCGCCATATTGACCGCGTACCAGTCTAATGCGGCTTTCGCCAACTGGCGCAATTCGGGAGTATCAGCAAAATCATAGAGATTCAGCAACCCTGCGATCGCATACCCATAATAGGTCGAAGAATGAAACTCTCCCTGTCCAATCGTCAGGAACTTATTCAATTCTGCCCTAAGCCAAGCCTCATTTGTCGCCGCCGTCGCCGGGAGAGGCGTCGGGAAACCACTTCCATCCATCAGCGCTAAACCGGAAATACGCTGCATGAACATATGATTTTCTGTACCCTGTTCCAGCCACTCGCGCACACGCGGCGCATCCACCATACTACGGTAAGAGGCTTTTACCGCTTTGGGCATGGTATCTCGGAATAAGAAGAAGATGCGAACATCGTAGGGACTGCGAAAGTGATAAAGATCAGGTTTTCCTTCATCTAAACCCAAGAGTATATCCCAGATTAGCTGGCGATCGTATTGTTCCCCTAAGCTGAGGCGGGCAAGAATAACTGGAAGTAGGTATTTATGGGGGTCACTAATGGTGCGAGTACGCCACCAGGTATCCAATCCCTCTAAATCCGCCGCCGCCACCTTTTCCCGAATTGCCAAACTCCGCGCCCGAAATGCGGCTTCTGTTTCGGCTTCATCTAAAATACGGTCTTTGAGCAGGGTTTGTGATTGCCCCGATCCGCCCCATTGCCACTGTGACAACAGGGATCGACTCAGGGGGAAATTTGCAGCCCAATCCGCCGTACCGACGAGTGCGGTAAGAGTTGTCAGCGCTAGAACTAGGAATTTGACTTTCATCGATATCTAGCTATCTCGAATTGCTGGAACTGTAGCTAGGGTTTGGGCGGCTTTTTTCATGGCTTCAATGTCAGACTGTGACCAAGGATGGGTATCTTGACAATGATGAGCCGCAAGTAATCCCCATAACCGTCGCGGTGTAAGGATAGGTACGACTAAATTGGCACGTACTTTAAGGCTACCTAAAAAGTCGCGGTGACAGGGATCGATGGGTTCGGCTTGAATATCTGCGATCGCTCTTACTCGTCCTGCATAATACAACTCGGCATACTCGTCATTAAAACATTCATCGCCCCCCGTCGAGCCGAAGATGGAGTATTTGGGAGAACTCAATGACTCGAAGGTGACTTGCCCTTTCCACTCGTAATAGAAATAATATAAGACTACGCGATCGACGGCTAACACGTTTCGCAGATAGTCAGTCGTTCCTTGAATTAGCGTATCCCGTGCCAAATTCTTAGCCAGACGGTCAGCAAAGGATCGTAAACCTGGATCACCCGTGGTCATCGATTGATCAGAATCAGAGTTGGCTTTGGGATTCCCTGGCACTGGCTGATTCATGTTAAGTCCCAATTATTGGTTACACTTGCTATTTTATCGTTGGCGGGGGATTGGTGAAGTTTTGAGTCTTCACTTCGTTCGTCGGGAACCTGGTTTTAACCCTTCGCTTGGCTCAAGGGGTCTGGTTTTGTGTAGGGGCGGGTTTAGGGATTTTCTTTTCGCTATGGATGACTAATGTTTGTTCAAAACCCGCCCTGACCGATGTTTAGGGGCTGGTTTCACTACTATCTTTCGTTGTCACCCTGATGTTAATAAACCCGCCCTCATCTCCCCCTGCTCCCTCTGCACATCCACTCAACATCACCGTGAATCAGAGCGCGATCGCAGATAATTGAGTAGCAACGCTGTCATGGAAAATACACATAGACTTTTCCAAACAAATAACCACCAAGGACGCCACCAGGCTCCTGTCTGCACTTCGATGATATCCGATAGTCCAAAGAAAAAGAAGGTCAGAAACGCCATGAGTGCTTGATATCGCTCTGTTCCCGAACGGCGAATGATTCGGACTCCAAATCCGAGTGCGATCGCAATCCAAATCCCCGCCTCAATATAGTTCCCCTGAGTATAAATAGCTTCTAGCAGCTTAACTTGAGCGGCTGCCTGTTGGGGACTTGTCGGTTCCGAAAACGTCAATCCTATCCAAATTCCTAAACTTACCAATAGCAAAAATAATATTATCAGCCTTATCTTAGCGGCTTTGGTAATAG
>CAKZMA010000285.1 GCA_937127375.1 uncultured Coleofasciculus sp.
AACTTGGTGCGATATTCTAACCGCAGTAAGTCATCTAATTGGCGCGGGGTTGTATCTTTAGAAAAGCTTTCTACAAAACTGGCACTCACTTTCTTTCCCCGTTGTTTCTCAGCCGCTTTTTTCAATCCCCCAGTATTAGCATAATATTCCTGAATATCGGTTAAACCGTATTCCACGGAGTCAATTTCCTGAACCACTTGGCTGGTTGTTTTTAATAGCTGACTTAGAACCTCTGGACGCGCTTGTCCTTTATCTTGACGCCCATAACTAAATGAATTGCGACTTTCCCAGGTTTTGCCTAATTCCTCTCCCGATTCCCAGTTTCCATCCGTCACTTGGTCATTCACGAGAGAACCAAAATCACCAGCCGGGTTAGAAAATAATCGGGCGGAATTATTCTGGATTCCTTGGGCTTGTAACGCTAAAGCGTGTTTCCGAATAAAATTCTGATCTTCTGGTTCCTCCGCCTCCGCCGCCCGTTTAAATAAATCATCGAGTAATTCAATAATATTCACAAAACTATCCCGGAAAATACCCGATAGATTTGCCAATACATCAATCCGGGGATGTCCGACGTCTGCTAGCTGTTGTAACTCATAGCGGACAATTCGTCCTGTTCCTTCTTTGATGGGTTCTGCACCTACTAATTCGAGTAAAATTCCCAGGGATTCTCCTTTAGTTTTAATCGCATCTAATCCCCATAACATTACCGCTACCGTTTCTGGATAGTCTCCCTGTTCTTGGAGGTGTTGGGCGATAATTTGTTTGGCAATTTCTCGTCCTCGCTGATAGGCTCCCGGTGAGGGCATCCGATAGGGATCTAAAGCATGAATATTTCGTCCGGTGGGTAATACGCCGACACCATCGCGTAATAAGTCGCCGCCCGGTGCTGGGGGAATATATTCTCCATTTAATCCCCGTAATAAGTTGGTCAGTTCATCGGTGTTTTGCTGTAATAAATGGGCAATCGTTTCTATTTCAGTAGCAAGAAAATCTGATTCGCCATTTTTATCCTTAACTAGAGATGTCGCCGATAATTGAGTCGTTTGATCATCTCCTATTTTATCTATTACCTCCTTAACTAAATCTGCTGCGCCATTGTCGCCAAAATAAGCGTTTAAGTAGCTAGCCAAAGCTTCTGAGTTCGGCGGTTCGCCCAAGGTATGCAATCCCGATGAAAATAGGCGTTGTTCAACCACTTGCAAGTATTCATACAACTTGACCAGATAATGATTAAATGCTTCAGCACTGAACAAGCGCACATTATCAGGTGTGAACGGAATGCCTAATTTCTTCGCCTGATCAAAAGGGCAATCTGTATCTAAGCCACTATCCACAATTTTTTGACAAATGTCAGGCTTCAACGCATAATTTTTTTCTGGGTCTTCTCGGTACTCAGCAATTAAATCTCGCAGTGCGACTAATTCTTTATACAATCCCGCCCGCCCATAGGGAGGGACATTATGGGAAATTAGAACGCCATAGCCGCGCCGTTTTGCTAAAATGGATTCCGAGGGATTATTGGCAGCATAAATATAGAGATTGGGAATATCTCCGAGCAAAATATCTGACCAGGAATACCCCGTATTGCCTAAGGGAGAACCGGGTAACCATTCCACGGTGCCATGCATGCCAAAGTGAACTATAGCATGAGGTTGAAACTCCTGTTGTAGCCATTGATAAAACGCGGCATATTGAGGATGAGGGGTCATATCCCGTTCAAACATTAACCGCATCGGATCACCTGAAATACCTAAGGGGGGTTGCACACCTATCCAAATATTTCCTAATTGAATTCCACCAATTTGGAAGTCATCCCCGTAAGTTTTAATTCCGGTTCCAGTGAGGGATTTCCACTGCTTTTCGATGCGAGTGGTAAAGAGATAGCCGAGCCATTTTTCTAGGGTTTTAACGTTGACGGAGTTTGTCGGTGAATCCTCATGGTTAATCGCTTCATCAGCTTCTTTTACCTGGCGGATAAGTTCTTCGCCATCGTCAGGTAACTCGCCAACAGTATAGCCTTGCTGCTTGAGGGCGTGGAGGACTTTCAGGAGCGATCGCGGTACATTAAGTAAAGCTGCTGTTCCTGTCGCCCCATATCCGGGCGGGAAACCATAGAGAATGATGGCAATTTTCCGTTCTGAGGCGGGTGTCTGTCTCAGTTCAATCCAACGCTTCAGACGCCCAGTTAACCGTTTCACCCGTTCGGGAATCAGATAAATATCCTCTCCCACCAATCCCCCCAGAGGAACTGTGTCAATTGCCCCATCTAATTCCGGTAATGCATAGAGTACGACCGATTGCAAGCCGCCAATTCCTTGTCGCGTCCAAGAGTGAATATCCTGAATTAGTAACGGTGCGGCGACAAGATAGGGAACATTTTTGGCTGTGAGGATGCGTTTTGCCACCTCAATTTGACGCCCCGCCTCCATAGAACCAGCGGGTCCTCCGACTAATGGAAAGCCAATTGTAGAGACAATCGCATCAACTTCAACCGCGTCTTTTGATAAAGATGGTGTATCAATTTTACCCTGTTTGCGTTGGGCAGTTTCATCCGCCGATGTCATCCAATCTCGCACCGCCACATGTCCTTCCACACCATTAATAAAGATAGGGACTGGAATTAATCCAGCGTTCTCAAACTGGCGAATTAATTGGGGAATATACGGTTGTTTAGAGACAACATGTTTTCGGTAAAGAAGAATACCAACAACGGGAAGAGATCCCCCCCAG
>CAKZMA010000286.1 GCA_937127375.1 uncultured Coleofasciculus sp.
TAGGGGAGATAGGGGAGATAGGGGAGATAGGGGAGATAGGGGAGATAGGGGAGATAGGGGAGATGAGTAGAGACGTTCCGGTGGAACGTCTGGGAGATGGGGAAGACTACGGATGAAACAATAAGATTGTTAAATAACTTTATAGTGATATAAAATAATTAGAAGAAAATTGACGTGATGCCTCGTTGATGCCTAGATCAGGCAACGATAGAGATATAGATAGGAAAACCTCCATGAATAACCTTCACCATCACCAACGGCAGCACAGGCATTGTCGGCATCGTCAGACAACCCTAGAGACGGGCAACCATGGGCGACGACGCAGAGGGTGTCGATTCCCCTTACTTTTGACGGGATCTAGACAACCTCTCTCCAAACCTCTCTCCTGCAAGGAGAGAGGCTTTTCACAACCCAGTAATGTTGTGTATCAACTCAACCCCGAAACCCAAGCCGCGTTGGTTGAAGCCATCGAAGATGAATATAAAGCCCGCGCTTTCTACGAAGCGGTTATCAATAAGTTCGGTAGTGTGCGACCATTTAGTAATATTGTTCACGCCGAAGCCAGACACGCTCAACGATTGGAAACCCTGTTCATGAAGTATGGAGTGCCAGTACCAGCGGATACGTTTACTGGAACGATTGAGGCACCCGATAGCCTAAAAACCGTCTGTCAAATCAGCATAGACGGCGAAATCGAGAATCTCAAAATGTACGATCGCTTCTTATCCTTTGTCCAGGAACCTGATATCGTTGCGGCTTTCTCCCAATTACGTGACGCTTCCGCTAATCGCCATTTACCTGCTTTTGAGCGCTGTTATCGTCGATTGTAACGAGTCATTGGTCATTTGTCCTTTGTTATGAACTGATAAGTAAAAACGAATATAAGGTTTTCAGGCGCGAATTTATGACAGCCAGCCAGATTGAACAACTCCCTCTCCAACCTACCCCTGATGTCGATATAACTCTAGATGATCAGGCAATTCAGGAATGCTGCAACTGGTTGAGTTTTCACCGAGTTTGGGGAGAACTTAGCGATGCTGCGATTCACGCTATGGCGAGGGCATTTCAACCCTTGACAGTGGAACCGAATCGCGAAATCTATCGCCAAGGATTACAGCCAGCGGGTTTGTATCTACTCAAATGGGGAACTGTGGAGATTTATCGCCATTCTCTGGTGGGTAGAACCCATATTACCTATCGCAATGCGGGGGAAACCTTTGGCTATGTGCCATTAGTAGAAAACCAAGACACCGCCAGCTATCGCGCTAGCGCCGTCGCCCTGACGAAGAGTGAAATTTGGTTCCTCGGACAAGTTGAGTTTCGTACCCTCTGTCGCACCTATCCAGACTTTCAAGGGGCAATAAATACCTTATTGGCGCAAGACTTAGCCAACTTTGCCATGCGAATGGCAAAGGAACAGGCGAGAATTCAGGGGTTACAGCGCTATATTCAGCCCGTACCCAGGGGAGAAGATATCATCGGTACGAGTAAAGCCACTAAAAAACTGCGATCGCAGATTCAACAAGCCCAGGATGACCTAAAACCTGTCATGTTTCAAGCCCCAGCCGGGAGTGGGAAAACCTTCTTGGCGGGGTTAATTCATGCTGATTCATCCCTGCAAAACCGTCAGTTTGCCGAAATTGACTGCGCTGAGTTACCCAAAACTGAAGCGGGTGTCGTGAATACTGATACCCTATTTGGTAAACAGGGAGAACAACTGGGGGTGATTGAACTGCTGGAACGGGGAAGTTTACTGATTGATAATGTCCATCTCTTAACCCCCCAAGAACGCGATCGCCTAATTCACTTGATCAAAACAGGCAGCTTTACCCCCAATCCCAACCCCGAACCTGAGGAATCCTCACCGCCATCCCTTGTCCAATCCTGGGTGCGCCTGATCCTCGCCAGTCCCCAAAAAATCGCCCTGTCTGGGGTAGATGTTCATACCATCAAACTCTTTAGCCTCCCCCAACGTAAAGGAGATATTCCCGAATTTGCTCGCTATTTCCTCCAGAAATTCTGTCGCCAACGCGAGGAAATATTACAGCTAGATCAAGCCAATTTGCGCCGTTTAATCAGTTATGATTATCCGGGAAATATTGCCGAACTCGCAGGAATCCTGCAACGCGCCGTCTTGATGACACCCGCCGGACAATCGGTGATTCCAGAACAGGTTCTTTGGTCTGTCGAATCAAAGAAAAATGCCTTCCGCGTCGATTTACTCAACCAACTACCTTGGTTACGTAAATTTCTCTTAAGTGACTGGTGGCCCCAACGCTTCTGGTTTATCATTATGGCAATTTTTATCCCAGTGACAGTGATGGGATATATCGGTCCGCAAAGCCGAGATGCCAGCATCACCTTGAATTTTTTCTGGGCATGGTGGTGGTCCCTCTACCTCTTTTTATTTGCCTTTGTCGGTCGCCTTTGGTGTGCAATATGTCCGTTTATGATTACAGGCGAATGGATTAGAAAAGTCTCCCTATGGATATTTCCGCGCCAACTCTTACCGTGGCCCACGAAATGGTTAAATAAGTGGGGCGCTTGGGTGTTATTTGCCGGATTTGTGGCGATTTATTTGTGGGAGAAACTCTGGGATTTACCTCATACGCCTTACCTGTCCTCTTGGCTATTAGTCGCAATTGCTGCGGGTGCGGTGATTTGTAGTGTCATTTATGAACGCCGCCTCTGGTGTCGCTATCTCTGTCCCATTGGTGGAATGAATGGGATGTTTGCCAAACTTTCTATGATTGAAGTGCGATCAGTTCAGCAAGTTTGTGGGAGTCAATGCAGTACCTTTGGCTGTTATAAAGGTAGTGAGGCGACACCTGTTAATTTTAGTAATCCCTTACCGAATGAAGGACAAGCAACGGGGGGTTGTCCTCTCTATTCTCATCCGGCTCAGTTACAGGATAACCGAGATTGTGTGTTATGTATGACCTGTCTTAAGGCTTGTCCGAACCGTTCAGTACAGTTCAATTTGCGATCTCCGGCGGTGGATTTATTGGAGAATCATCAAGGCTTTTGGGCAGAAGTGGCGTTGATGTTGCTCTTATTTGGCGGAGTCTTTATGCACTATTCGCACCGGATTCTAGGGTGGTTGGGTGTTGGGAATATACCCTTAGATTCTGAGCATTTGTTGACGGCGTTCCCTGTGGTAACGTTGTTGCTGCTGATTCCCTTTGTCGCGACCTATTTGACCCATCAACTGGCGCGTTTATTTGACCAAGAAATGCCGGATTATTTAAGGGTCATTTATGCCTATCTGCCCATGGTGTTAGCGGCGAATTTAGCCTATTATGTGCCAGCCGGAATTACGGAAGCAGGTCAGATTCTGCCCGTTATGGCTCGTACTTTTGGCTATTCTGGGGCGAATTTGCCAACGTTAACCTGGAGTATGGATGTGGCGAGTTTTTTACAGGGGGTGACGTTGCTTTCAATTTTAGCGTTCAGTATCTATCCGTTGTTAAAAATTACCCAACGTCCGTTCTGGAACAATTTGCCTCATTTGGTGCTGATGGCTGGTTTTACACTGGTTTTCTTTCAATTAATGATCGGGTGAATTTCAGTGTTTTGACTCCAACAGGTTTTCAGCTTTTACATAAGTCCTAACCTTAATGCGTAGTGCTATATGTGAAATGTCACTGACTGGTATGCTGGTGGGCAATGCCCTGACTGGTATGCTGGTGGGCAATGCCC
>CAKZMA010000287.1 GCA_937127375.1 uncultured Coleofasciculus sp.
CTATTGCTTAGGGGGATTAAACCTCTCAAGGTGGCGGCAAAAGGACACGGAACAAGACAACGTTGCCGACCTGATCAATACGGTTTTCCCAAAGCTCATGCTCCAAAAGCTAAGTTTTTTCAGGGGTTTCAAACAGGCGACGTTGTTAAAGCAGACGTTCCAAAAGGTAAGTTTGTAGGTCAGTACGTTGGTCGAATTGCTATTCGATTTAGACCAAGCTTTATTCTGCAACTACCCGCTCAAAAGTTTGATGTACATCCCAAATACCTGAAAACTATTCACAAGGCTGACGGCTATGAATATCAATTCTGAAACAGAGGATTCACTTTCGCTCAATTGTTTATTTGGCGGCAATTCCCCTGCCGCTAACCAAGCGCGGGTATAACGGGAGTCCTCTTGCCGCATCCAAGATGGAGGATGGAGGAGGGAACCAGGATATTCTAATGCTTCATCCTTCATGCTGCATTAAGCTGATGTGCTTTTTAATTGGATATTCTATTCCCTGTTCCCTTTGACTAGTACATGCGACTCAGGACGTAATCAGTTAGCTCGACTAAAGCTGTCGTAGCGGGTGAGGGTTTCAAGGGCGTCAGATTGTCTAAGGCGAGACGAGCATGGTAAGCCGCCAGTTCACGCGATCGCTCAATACCCCCACTCTCCATCACTAATGCCAAGGCTTGATTAATGTCATCCGGTTGGGCAAACTCTCGCTCAATCAAGACCTCTAGGTAGGATTTTTCTTCCATAGCATATAAGACAGGGGCAGTTAGATTGCCGCTAATCAAATCAGAACCCGCCGGCTTGCCCAACACCTCTGTAGATGCGGTGAAATCGAGGATATCATCAACAATCTGGAAGGCTAAACCTAGATGATTTCCATAGCGATACAGATTTTCAGCTACCTCGGGACAGACGCCACTCAACAGTCCGGCTGACTTGGAACTGTTGGCAATCAGGGATGCTGTTTTCTTGTAGGTCTTTTCTAGATAGGTATCAATGGTGGTACTCGCTTCAAATCGCGTCAGCCCCTGCTGAATTTCTCCCTCCGCCATATCCTTAATCACTTGGGAGAGTAACTTGACCACCTCTAAGTTGTTGAGATTAGCCAGATACCAAGCCGATTGACCAAACAAAAAATCTCCAGCTAGTACGGCGACGCGGTTATTGAACATATTATTAACCGTGGGGACATTGCGACGGACTGATGATTCATCCACGACATCATCGTGAACCAGAGAAGCGGTATGAATCATTTCGGTAATTTCCGCTAGACGTCGATGACGGGGGGTAATATCCGAATCCAGCACCGTCGCTCGCGCAATCAATAGGACAATGGCTGGTCTTACCCGCTTGCCCCCAGCCCCAAATAGGTGTTCTGCTGCGGCATAGAGGATGGGGTGACGGGCACCCACTAGGTTCTTTAAGTTCTCGGTCAGCAGATAGAGGTCTGCTTCAACAGGGGCAAAAAGGGAAGTCACTGAGGTCATGGATTGGGCGACTCAGAAATTAGGTTACGAAAGTTTACATATTCTTTCCTTAATTTTAAGCGAAGCGTCCCAAGTAGGGAAATCTGTTTGACCAATAACCTGATGGGGGGGACTCCCTGGAATTGTATCGACTTATTAAGTTGATAAGAAAATTCCTAGAAATTGCTGGAACTCTTATGTTAAGCTAAATATTAAGGATTTCAAAAGATTAATCGACCGATTGACTCCGAGATGGTAGGGACAACTAGCTTCCTTACCTTTAGGTTAAGGTGCCGTTAGGTAGGCAGAGATAGCCTCAAGGTTTTGGATGACGGCTGGGTAGTTTAACTAAGTGTCGTCCTCTATTTTACATAAACAGGAGCTTTCCGGTAGGAAACCTGTCAAGCTTCATCCAACTGAGTTGGAGAAAGGCTTGTACACATCACTGTCAGTAGTAGTGAAGCAACCGAAAAGCTGGGGAAGTTTTCCCCGGGGTTCATGGTGCTAGGGTTTATTGCTCCCTGGTTAGCTAGTACCGTTGCCTCAGCTTCTATGAAATCTTACATAACTTTGCTGTTCGTTCATACTATGATTTACACTGATATGCCTTTGATTATTCCTGTTCTGGCAACTGTTTATTTGGTCGCGATTTACTTGCTGTTAATGGTAGCTCAACGCACAAAAAAGAGTTCGCAATACCTAGCTAACTCTCTGACCGACGTTTATGCTACTTCAGTAGGTCTGACACAAAACACTACATCTTCAAGGGATGAAGTAGAACAATCGCCAGCTTCAACGGTTCAAGAGGTGAGTAGTCCACCACTGACTTAAATATACCACTCTACTCTACAGAGGTCAGACCTGATAAGGGGGGAGATGTTGATATCCACCAGAGAACTGGTGAAAACGTTTGACTCTGGACGTTAGCGTTTAGCCCAGTCTCTCTAACCCCCAATTCAACTAATTCTTATTATTATTTATAATCATCTCAGGGGACTTGTCGGACGTTCTAGGTTGAAGGAACACCCTTGAAGAAATTCTCGACCAAGACTTGCGCTTAAGGTACGATGTCGTTTAATTTAGGTTGTTTGCCGATAAGAACGCCTGTGGTTGCATGACTTCAGATTCTGACCAACTATTATTTATGTCAACGGTTGCCGAGAGCGACATGGCAATGGATTGCCAGTCTCAAGTCCGCCTGAAACAGACCGAGGAAGGGCTACAGCTTATCTTGCCCTCAGTGGAAGATATGTCCGATGCCAGTTGGTCTGATCTGTGGCAGCAGTTTAAGCATCGCTGTCATGGAAGCGATCGCTTTTGGCAAGTGCCGGGTACGGTACATCTGATGGCAGGTGACCAATTATTGGATGGACTGAAGTTACAAGCGATCGCGGATGTATTGAACGACGTTGGGCTGCGAATCTCACGGGTGTACACCAGCCGACGCCAAACAGCCGTTGCTGCGGCGACAGCCGGGTATTGTGTCGAGCAACAATCGGCTACCTATTCTCTCCATCAAACCCCTGAACTCTCTCAGGACTTAACCGAACCCCTATACTTACAAATGACCGTGCGATCGGGTGTAGAAATTCGGCATCCTGGTACTATTGTTATACTGGGAGACCTAAATCCGGGGGGTACAGTGATTGCAGCCGGAGACATCTTCATTTGGGGGCGTCTACGCGGCGTAGCTCATGCGGGAGCTGATGGCAATCGTTCCTGTCGGATTATGGCTCTGAAAATGGAACCCACCCAACTCCGAATTGCGGATGCTGTGGCTAGGGCACCGGAGACGCCACCGATTGAGTTTTATCCAGAAGTGGCGTATGTCACACCCCAAGGTATTCGTATTGCTAGAGCTGCTGATTTTGCTAAGACCCAGTTATTGTTAAATTCATGAGTCGTATTATAGTGATCACCTCTGGCAAAGGAGGGGTGGGTAAAACAACGGTTACGGCGAATTTAGGCGCGGCGATCGCGAAATTAGGTCGTCAGGTGGCACTCATTGACGCCGATTTTGGATTGAGAAACTTAGATTTGCTCCTGGGGCTAGAAAATCGGGTGGTTTATACCGCCATTGAAGTATTCGCAGGGCAATGTCGCTTAGAACAGGCGTTGGTTAAAGACAAGCGTCAAGAGGGATTGGTACTGCTTCCGGCTGCCCAAAGCCGGAACAAGGAAGCGGTTAGCCCTGAGCAAATGAAAAAACTCATCGCTGTGCTATCTCAGAAGTATGAGTACATCTTGGTTGACTCTCCCGCCGGAATCGAAATGGGATTCCGTAACGCGATTATTGCGGCGTCGGAGGCGTTAATCGTGACGACGCCAGAAATTGCGGCGGTGCGAGATGCTGATCGCGTCGTGGGTTTACTGGAAGCTCAAGGCATAAAGCGCATCTTCCTGATTGTCAATCGTCTGAAACCCGCCATGGTGCAAGCGGATCAAATGATGTCTGTGCAAGACGTCCAAGAGATTCTGGCAATTCCCTTAATTGGCGTGATTCCTGATGATGAGCGCGTGATTGTTTCCAGTAACCGGGGCGAACCCTTAGCCCTGGCGGAAAATCTCACGCTTCCCGGTATTGCTATTCACAATATTGCTCGGCGTTTGGAAGGCGATAAAGTTCCCTTCCTGGATTTGATGGCAGAACATGACACCTTGATTAATCGTATCCGTCGCATGTTCCGCAGTTGAA
>CAKZMA010000288.1 GCA_937127375.1 uncultured Coleofasciculus sp.
CGGAACCAATTCCTGAAGCCGAACCCATTCCGGAACCGGAAGTGGAAGCCGAACCCATTGCGGAAGCGGAAGTGGAAGCCGAACCCATTGCGGAACCAATTCCTGAAGCCGAACCCATTGCGGAAGCGGAAGTGGAAGCCGAACCAATTTCGGAAGCGGAAGCGATTCCTGAACCTAATCCAGATAGTACAAACCCAAGTGTTAATGAACCAAGTGATAACAACCAAGTTAACCAATCCGGCTCTGAGAGCAACCAATCTACTACAACCCAAGAGCAATCCGAAACAAACCCGCCAATAGATTCAACTCAAACGGATTCTGTGGCTGAGTTTGAAGAAAAATTCACGCAGCAATTCAAGGACTATTTAGAGCTACCTGGAGATATTTCTCTGAGAACCCTAGCAGAAAGCCGGGAAATTCTCGCCAATACTGAAAAATCAACGGGAGCTAAACCCGCACTCATCTATGTCGGTTTTGCGCCCCAAACGATTGCTCCTGATGGGGAAACAAATGTACCCTTTCCAACTCCAAGTCCTCAAGATCAGTTAGAAATACTACTGGTAACTGCTCAAGGAACCCCAATTCGTAAAGAAGTAGAAGGAGTAACCCGTGAGCAAGTCCTGAAAGTTGCTAATGAATTTCGTTTGCAAGTCACCAATGTCCGTAGCAAAAAAGGTTATATTGTACCGGGACAGCAACTTTATAACTGGTTGGTGAAGCCATTAGAAGATGAATTCCAAGGTCAAGGGATCGAAAATCTCATTTTCCTCCTCGATACTAACTTGCGCTCCGTTCCCGTGGCGGCACTCTATGATGGTGAACAGTTTCTCATCGAAAAGTACAGTGTTGGCTTAATGCCGAGTCTTAGCCTCTCTGATACCCGTTATGAGCCTGTTACCAACATGGAAGTTCTGGCAATGGGAGCCTCGCAATTTACCGATAAACAACCATTACCAGCTGTGCCAGTAGAGTTATCAGAAATCACCCAGGATATATGGCGGGGTAAATCGTTTCTCAATGAATCATTCACAGTGAATAACCTAAAACAACAGCAAAACCGTCAGCCTTATGGCATGATTCATCTGGCAACTCATGCTGATTTCGTGCCAGGAGATCTGAGTAACTCCTATATCCAATTTTGGGATAGTAAACTGCGACTTAATCAACTGTCTGAGTTAGGCTTAAACAAGCCAACGGTAGAGTTATTGGTGCTAAGCTCTTGTCGCACGGCATTGGGGAATGAGGAAGCGGAATTAGGCTTTGCTGGGTTAGCCGTTAAAGCGGGGGTTAAGTCGGCGGTGGGGAGTTTGTGGTATGTGAGTGATCAAGGAACCTTGGGGTTGATAACTGAATTTTATCAGCAGCTCAAACAAGCTCCAATTAAGGCAGAAGCTATGCGCCAAGCTCAACTAGCTATGCTCAACGGGCAAGTTTATACACAAGATGGAAAACTGATTACCACTCAGGATATGATATCTTTACCACCGGAACTTGCTAGGTTAAGAGATCAAACCTTTGAACATCCTTATTACTGGAGTGCGTTCACAATGATTGGTAGTCCCTGGTAATTGGTCATTCGTCATTTGTCTTATGTCATATAGTATTTAAAATCATTCATGAAATCCAACGCTAGTTTCTAATCATACCTAAAATACCTGGAACTCTTTCTTCCTGTTGCCTGTTACCTATGACACACCGAGCGTGTTACCGAGCGCAGTTCGGCTAGGCTCACTGACCGTCGAGGTAAGCGATGTCCTGAGCTTGTCAAAGGGTCGAGGTTTTGCCTGTTGCCTTTGTCTACCATCGTGATTTCCACATCTCAAATAAAAATGCTATTCTCGCGAAGCGAGAAGCAAGCTACGTTTATATAAGGGTTTGAGACATATTCGCAGAACTTAACATAGTTCAGTTGATTTACACAATCTACACTTTGGACAATCTGTCAATGAAGTTTTAATGAAGTTTAGCAACTATACAATATACGATGCTATCCTAAAAATAAGGCATAGATTAAATTATTGATGCTGCTGAATAATTATCCGGAAATCAATCGTAAGGATTGAATGGTGAATTACATTGATCAGCACCGGGGTTGCAGATATTGAATAAATAGATAAGAAGTGAGACAAGTTATTGCTTGTTATTCATAATCTCTAAGTTAGACCAAGTAATTGAATAAAATAAAAACGCACTGCATTAATCTCCTAAACAGTTTTTAATCTCTTGAATAATACGTATTTTTGGGAACGATTTATATGGAAATCTAAATCATAATTTAACAAACTAAATTGAGCTTGATTGATCAGGCGGCGACCCATGAATCAGAGGAAAATAGCTGTGGGGTTAACTAAGGAAAGATGGCATCTGACCAAGTTATTAACTTGGCTAACTGAAAATCGTAAAGTCAATCGTATTTTACTAGGAACGTTAGTTTTAGGATTCTTTCCTACTGGCGTTGAGGCACAACCTCAACCTGTGCCAGCCAATGATGGAACAAATACTCAAGTAGAAGCTAGTGGAAATCAATTCACGATTACTGGTGGTCAAACCTCTGGAGATGGCGCTAATCTTTTTCACAGTTTTAGTGAGTTCGGTTTAGATGTCAACCAGACAGCTAATTTTGTAACCAATCCAGCTATTCAGAATATTTTATCCCGTGTAACTGGAGGAAATGCTTCATTAATTAATGGATTGATTCAGGTAACGGGGGGCAATTCCAATCTGTTCTTGATGAATCCGGCGGGGATTGTGTTTGGTCAAAATGCCCGGTTAGATGTACCTGCATCCTTTACGGCGACAACAGCGACAGGGATTGGGTTTGGGGAGAATTGGTTTAGTGCGATCGCATCCAATAATTATACCTCTCTTATCGGTCAACCCAATGCTTTTACGTTTAACACATCCAACCCTGGGGCGATTGTCAATGGGGGTAATCTAGAGGTTGGCAAAGATTTAAGCTTAGTTGGCGGTACAGTAGTAAGTACAGGTAACTTGGAAGCCGCTAACGGACAGATTACCATTACCACAGTTCCCGGTGAGAGTACAGTTCGCCTCAGTCAACCTGGACATTTGTTAAGTCTAGAAGTTCCGGCGGGAGAGATACCCGTTACTCCCTTATCTTTACCGGAATTGCTGACAGGTTCGGTTGAGTTTCCAGACGTTGAAGTCAATAGCAATGGAACAGCAGAAATCTCAGCGTCTGGTATTCCGATTGAATCTGGAGATATTGTTGCGAAAAACGTTATTGCTGAGACAGCAACCTTATCTGCCCAGCATAACCTAACCTTGGTTGAGAGTCAGTTACAAACTACAGGTGACTTGAATTTATTGGCACAAGATACGGTGCGGGTGCGCGATAGCGTAACCCATCCTTTCCTTGCTCAAGCTGGAGGCAATCTTTATATTCAAGGAAATAATACCATTGATATATTGGCATTAAATCATCCCCAAACGCCTTTTCAAAGTGGCGGCGATCTCAGCTTAGTCAGCGATGGAGATATTTCAGGCGATGCTCATTTTACCAGTGGTGGAAGTTTCTCGCTGCTGAATTTAGTCGGTAATCCAGGTAACTTTGTGAGTTATTTTGACCCGATTATTAGCGTTGATGGGAATGTTACATTTGGTGATTATAATGGTGTGGCACTGAAGATAGAAGCGACAGGCAGTATTACTGGCGGGAATATCACAATTACTGGACCCGATACTATGTTTTCAGTTTCTGATCCTGATCCAGATATTCGACTCTTGGCTAACTCTCCCTCCGTAATTTTGCGGGCAGGTTTAAACCCAGCAGATTTGAAGAATCCCCCCAATGTTCCCCAAAACACTGGAAACACAAGTTTTGCCTCTACAGGAAGTCCATCGTCACCCGGAAATATTACCGTTAAGAATATCACGACGTCTAATTCTGTGCCGACAACTGATGCTGGTTCTGTAATATTAAACGCTACTGGTGATATTACTATCGATGGCACTATTAATACAACTGATCAAAGTTTAGGTAATGCGGGGGACGTAGAATTATCTGCCGCTGGTAACATTTTGGCAAACAACATAGTTACTAACGACCAGAATGATGGCAATGCAGGTTCGGTAACCTTGTCTAGTTCTCGGAACATTACTATCAATAATGGTATCAATACCAATGATAATGGTTCTGGTAATGCTGGTTCGATACTATTGGAGGCTGATTCAGGTAATATCATTATCGGCAATATATCTGTAAATAGACCTGGGAATATATCTACAAGTGAAGATGATTCTGGGAATAGCGGTTCTGTACAATTATCCGCTTCGGGCGATATTAATATCAACGGTACTATAGATGTTTCTCAACGGGGAGAGGGTGAGTTAGGTCGTATAAACTTGATCGCTGGGGGTAGCATTCGATATAACAATATCATTCCCGGAGAGCAGGAACTGAGAAATCAGAGTCTGTTTACGAGAACCGAAAATGCAGTTATTCCTGATCCGGGAACCGATCCAGAAACTCCTCCAATTCTTAATCCGGGAACCGATTCAGAAATTCCTCCAATTCTTAATCCGGAAACCGATCCAGAAACCGATCCCCTGATTAATCTAGTTCCTATCATATCTCCCGATCTTGATAATGACACTGATTGGCAAATTGATCCTGAGCAACTTATTCCTGGTGGTGAGGAAGAGTCTCCAATTCTTACTTACGAAAGAACTCCTTCTGTGAACCCGGAAGATAACCTTAATAATCCCGAAAACCCTGCTTCTGTGAACCC
>CAKZMA010000289.1 GCA_937127375.1 uncultured Coleofasciculus sp.
TAACGCCTGTTCGGGCTAATTATCTGGGAAATCGGGATATTAAACCGTCTTCACTGTTTGAGTTTATGAAAGAAGACTGGGATCGGCGTCTTTCACCGCCGGAACAGAAACGAACGACACTTTTAGAGTTCTTTTTTTCGGTTGTTGATAACCGTCTAGAGTTACAACTCGAATACTCGGATCATTTCCATTCGGCTACCACCATTCAACAGTTAGGACAGCAATATATTTCTCTCTTGCAATCTTTACTCGCAGAGGTTCCTCAACCCAACATCAGTCAGTCTCCAGCCCCAGATACTCTCCAACCTATAAATCTGTCTTCTCTCCCTTTAGCTGGACAAGTAGCCATTGTCACAGGAGGTGGACGAGGAATTGGTCAGGCGATCGCCCTTAAGTTAGCCCAACAAGGTGCTAAAGTAGCCGTTTTAGCTCGTCATCAAGACCAACTCCAGGAAACTGTCAACCAGATTCAGCAATGGGGTGGACAAGCGATAGCCATTCCCACCGATATTAGCGAATTAAACCAAGTAGAAGCAGCGATCGCGCAAATTGTTGAGCAGTGGCAAGGGATTGACATTTTGGTCAATAATGCGGGAATTACTGGCTTTGCGACCTTAACCAATTCAGATCCTGTCAAATGGCGCAAAACTGTCGAAGTTAATCTTTTTGGCACTTATTACTGCTGTCGGACGGTTGTTCCTTATTTACTGCGACGGGGGAAGGGCAAAATTATTAATTTGGGATCAGATTCTTCTGTCATTGGTTATCCTCTCTTTAGCGCCTATGCTGCTTCTAAACACGGGGTTGCCGGTTTAACCAAATCTTTAGCCGAGGAACTTAAACAACAAAATATCCAAGTTAATGCGGTTTGTCCTGCATTTGTGGATACGGATCTCACTCCTAAAGCTTACCGTGGTAGTTCAATCCCCACCCATCAAATTGCTGAGATTGTTGCTTTCCTGGCATCTCCCCATGTTGACAGCATTACCGGGGAATGTCTCAAGGTCTTTGGTAAGCAGGATATGTTTTTCTATGGGTCAAAGAATATGCTAGAACCTTTCCAAAAAGTCAATATTTGTGCAAAGTCTCAAGTTACTAATGACAAAGTTTAGCCTTCTGTTATTAAATGAGTTGCGCTATAATTAATCATAGCTATGGGATAAAAAACAGTTGTAGTTTTCATTTAATTTTCTATCTTACCACGATTATTCAGCAGCATTTAAGCCAAAATATAAGTTATTTATAGATTCTTTATTCTCATGCCAACTATATCTCCTGATCGTTCCTCATTACCCTCTTCTATGTCCCTATTAACCCTGTACGGACTGTCCTTTCTGTTTGGAGTGACGGTTGGGATATTTAATCCCTTGATGTCAACTTTTATGGAACAGCATCAAGTGAGTCAGCTGTGGATTGGTGCAACTTCTACCGTTTATTTTCTCACGATTGCCCTAGTAACACCTGTGGTTGAGAGGCTATTACGTAAGTTAGGAATTCGTCTGATTCTTTGCTTAGGATGCCTCTTCATCATGCTGAGTGCACCTCTGTTTCCATTAACTTCTTTTTTAGGTCTGTGGTTTGTAATTCGTATTGTTATGGGATTTGGAGTCTGTGCCTATCTGATTGGTGGTCAAACAGCTCTCAATCTCTTCTGTCGTGATCAGAATCGAGCCAGCGTTAGTGGCTTATATTTTCTAGCGATGGGATTAGGGTTTATTGGTGGACCTGCCATCGGGTCTTATTTTTATCAAATATCTCCCTCTTTGGCTTTTTTAATAGGGGGAGGCGTGATCATAACAGCAATGGCTATGGTTTGGATATTTTTACCCTCTAGTTTACGGGTTAAATCTGGATCTCGTCCTGCCTTTTTTCATCTGCTGAAACATTTTCAATTTCCCATTCATGGCATTTTTGCCTATGGAATGGCGGAAGCAACGCTGATTACCTTATATCCTGTCTTTTTGTTAAAACAGAACTACACAGTCACCCAAATGGGCTTTACTTTATCAATTTTTGTGGTAGGAAGTCTGATTAGTACCGTTCCCGTGACAAAAGTAGCAGATAAATCGAGTAAAGTTAGGGTATTGTTTATTTGTATTTGTGTGGGAATTATTGCCAGTATCGGCTTAATTACACTAACTGATTATTATCTGCTTTTGCTATTTTCTGGGTTAGCCGGAGCGAGTATTGGTCCAGTGTATCCACTTTGTCTAGCCTTAGTCGGGGAACAAGTTCCTAAAGGAGACGTGGGGGCAGGAACGGCTTTATTTACCACTACCTATTCTTTGGGAAATGCCACTGGGCCGATCTTGGCTGCTGTCATGATGGAATCACTGGGAAATTCCTATATTTTTAGTGGGTTTATTCCTTTATATCTTATCTTGTTATTGAGAATAATGCTCAAAAAGTTACAAGTATTTAAATTAAACTAATAAATTTAAAATGTTAATTTACTTGTTAGTCGCATTTATGCCTATCTATAATGATACAATAAAAATATGACTTTATCTGTAACTAGGAGCGTTGACCATGAAAACTCGTACAATTTCCTTTTGTCTTGGTCTGACCATAACGACAGTTATTTCATCCTTGCCAGCTAAAGCTGCATCGATCAATTTTGACAATCTGCAACTGATTCCCGTTCGACCTATTGATTCTGATAATGTTCTTTCCTTTTATGGGGAACCCGAAGATAACCAAGGACAAACTGCTTTTTTAAATTTCGATCCTACTGCCCCTGACTTTGGACACCGCGAAATTAGTAAAAATTCCCTGCCCGACCAATTTGCTCCCTATTATACAGTGGGACGACAATCTAGCCCAGAACAAAGTGGGGCAACTCGTGCAACTAGCTTAAATGGGGGAACTGGTTTTATGAACTTCTTTAGCTACGTCAATACTAATAGTATCGATTTGAGTCGTATTGGCTTTGGCTACGGGCAAAAAAGCGATCAGGCTTTTACCGAAACTTGGAATTTGGGAGATGATTTACTCGGGCAAGATTGGTTAGCGAGTCCGGACTCTAGGATTGAGGAAAGGATTTATCAGGCAAATCCTAATTCAGTAGAATCTTTTTTGGTTTTAGATGATATGCAATTTATCAACTTTGACTATAGTCCCTTGTATGTCGTCTTTGATAAAGGAGAAACTGTGGCTTTTCAGGATGACGCAGAAATCGTGGTCACAGAGGCAGTCAATGCTCAAAAAGTTTCTGGTTTAGATCCCTTACTGGATGGATTAGCAGAATCATTTGTGCAAGATGTTAAGTTACAGGGAGGAAAAGTACAAATTTTTTCTGAAGATAGTGGCGTTCCTGATCCAGTTCCTGTTATTGATCCAAGTACAGGTTTTGCCCTTTTCAATCTTCGTCTGCCCCTAAGTATCCGAGCCGTTCAAGTTCCTGAACCCTCTGCTATTAGCGGTTTGTTTTTGGTAGGAACACTTGGTACTTTGCTCAATAAACGTCGTCAAAATTAATAGCTCACAGTTAGCTGAGATGAAATTTAAAGCAAGGCAAAATTTTTCTTTATCTTTCATCTCAGCTTTTCCTTAAATCAATTCAGTGTAAGCAACATGGTTATCAAATTTCTTTTCAAAGAAGTTCCTTTGCCAAAACCGACCATGCGCTGGGGAATTCTCCTATCAGTAATTGGACTGCTGGCAACAGGAGCCAATATTTTTTATGCTGTCAAAATAAGACAGACTTCTCCCTCTTCCTCAGTTGCTTTAGCGGAATCATCCCAGACAAAAGTCACAGCCGTGACAGCATTGGGACAACTGGAACCCAAAGGAAAAAGCATTCGTTTAGCTCCTCCTCCTAACTTGGGTGGAGCAAAAGTAGTTGAATTACGGGTTAAAGAGGGAGAGCCTGTTGAAGCAAATCAAATTGTGGCGGTTCTGGAAAATGAAGCGTCGCTCAAAGCAGCCGTTGAACAAGCTCGTCAAGAGGTAAAAGTAGCTCAGGCTAATTTAGCAATTATCAAAGCCGGAGCAAAACCCGGGGAAATTCAAGCTCAAAAAGCTACTATTAGACGATTAGAGGCACAATTACAAGGAGAAATTCTGACGAATCAAGCGACTTTGAATCGGTTAAATGCAGAGCGATTGGGAGAACAAAGCAGTCAACAGGCAATCCTTAGCCGGTTACAAGCTGAACTCAAAAATGCTGAAATTGAATATCAACGCTATCAACAATTATCTCAAGAGGGAGCGATTTCCACCTCTGAATTAGATCGTCATCGCTTAACCCAAGCAACAGCCCAAGAACGGTTACAAGAAGCTCAAGCAACTTTTCAGCAAACGATGGCAACTTTAGAGCAAGAAATCCGTGAAGCTCAAGCCAATCTGATCAAAAACAAACAAACATTGTCTCAACAAATTCAGGAAGCTCAGGCGACTCTAGAGAAAATTAGTGAAGTGAGAGATGTCGATGTCCAAAAGGCAAAAGCCGAGCTGGAAAGAGCACAAGCTTCTCTGGCTAGGGCGCAGCAAGATCTAGAATTAACCTATGTTAAATCCCCAATTACTGGGCGAATTCTGAAAATTCACAGTTATCCTGGCGAAATTATTCTACCAGAAAAAGGAATTGTCGAATTAGGAAAAACTCAACAAATGATGGTAACAGCAGAAGTTTACGAGAGTGATATTAGCCAAGTGAATCTGGGTCAATCCGCGATTATCAAGAGCGAAAACGGAAGTTTTTCAGGAGAAATAAAGGGTAAAGTAACGGAAATTGGCTGGTTAATTAATCGA
>CAKZMA010000290.1 GCA_937127375.1 uncultured Coleofasciculus sp.
GCAAGCTTTTGTGAGATCGGATATGGAATTGGATATTATTCCTAAAAATTAGGACAATAGCGGCAGAAAAGAGTACAATTCCAATGTATGATACCAAATCCGGGGAACCCTACCCCCTTTATGGGTGGGGAATGGGCAATGGGCAATGGGAATAGCAGCCAAGGGATAAAGGGGGTGACAACGGCGGATTTGGTATGACTATTTCCCATAGTGTAGACGCTCATCAGCTCATGTCTGAAAAGAATAAAATTACAGCTTACATCATTGTTACCTTGGTTGTATCTTTTATCTACCAGGGAATTATGGCTTTTGTCATTGAGGATACCTACTCAGACAAGTTTACAAACTTGGTGCTAATTTTGATGTATTTCCCTGGATTAATCGCCTTGGCTTTTATGTTTTTTTTCAAGGAAGGATTCAAAACCATAGGCTGGGGAATTAAACGTCCCCTATTTTTGCTTTACAGTCTGGCAATCCCTCTAGTCATAACAATTTTATGGTTTTTTGGGTTAGAAGTTTTGGGGTTGGGCTACCAAACTATATTTTATTTTCAAAATAACCAAGTAGTTTTCCTCGGTAAAGAGTTTTCAACTATTACGTTTATTCCCTATTTTTTAACGGGCTTTGTTTTAGGTTCTATTCAAGCAGGAATCTTTGCTCTGGGCGAAGAAATAGGATGGAGGGGATACCTGCAAAATAAGATGATTAAGGAGTTTGGTCTCATTCCTGGTATTATTTATCTAGGTTTAGTGTGGGGATATTGGCATTTACCCATTATATTAATGGGTTTTAACTTTCCCGAATATCCGATACTGGGTGGTTTTATCCTGATGCCAATCATGACCATTGGGTTTTCTTCAATTTTTGCCTGGTTAACGTTGCGTGCTGAAAGTATATGGCCCGCTGTGTTAGGACATGGTGCTATTAATACTCTGCTGGATACGTTTGTAAAAGAAATTGATTCAGAGCAAAAAATTTGGATATATTTAAGTTTAACGGGGCTGTGGTTAATGGCATTTTTTCTGGCTATTCCATTGCTAAAAAGGGCAGAAAAAAAGATTGATAAGTGATAGTGCTTATCCGTTGACCTGACAACTTTTATCTCTTGGCTGTACAAGGATAGTTGTTCTACATACCTTGAAACGTCAGATACTATTCATTATCCTAGTGATTATGGCTATTGTCACCATGCTGATGATTTCGCCGCTGGTTGTCCTCTTCGTAGAAGTGTAAATCTAAGACAAAAAAGTCAATTAATGGCGAAAATTTAATCAATTAATTTCGCCAAAAACCTATTAAAATTAGATTGTCAATACAAAAACATTGGAGTATAATATGTCCCAAGAAGCGGCACTTAAGTTGTTTGAAACCATGGATAAAGATCCAGATTTAAGCCAGCGCCTCACTGCCATAGAAGATCCAGCAGAAGTCACCCGGATTGCTGAATCGGAACTGGGATTGAACATCACAGCAGAGGAACTGATCTCTGCCTTAGCTTCAATTCAAAACCCTGAGGGCGAATTGCTAGAGGAGGAGTTGGAAGCAGTGGCTGGTGGGGGTCGCCGTCGCCGTCGCCGTCGCCTGATTAAATGGAAGATAAAGATCGAGATAGGAAATTAAGAGTAAACAGAAGAATAGAATGACGATACTCCTACCTTTCCTCATACACCATTTCGTATCTGCTGGGTTGTGACCTAACAGTCTGGATGAAATTTAGCAGCTATTGCGTAAGTTTCATGTTTACAATACCAGGTACTGTTGATTTTGGATTTGGGGTTTAATGCTAACACGTCGAATCCAACTAGATCCGACTGTTGCGCTCAAAAATCCAGTACCTTTGTAGGCAAAGTCCTTGATCCCGGGCGGCATACTCCTATCGTGTTTGCTGCCCATTTTTAAATACCCCTTGAAATTTGAGATTAAATTGAGATTTGCACTCTCAAATAGGTAGGGAGTTTCAGCCCCCCAAGCCGCGATCGCGAAAATTTAGTTAAGAACTATAACGACTTTTTCGATAATCAGATTAATTCTGATGACCTATAACTTTATCGCATTATTTGCAATCTATATTTTTCCGCTTGTCTTACCCATCAAAAATTGTTACAGCCCGATATTTATGTATGCCCTAAAGACGTTTACACAAGAGAAGAGGCGTAGTAGGCTCAAGATTAACGTTTCGCCATAAGCGCAATGGTAAACAAACATCTGCCCCCAGAACTACTGCGTCAGCCTGACTTCCTAGATGTAAAGGAGTCAACACCGTCAGTTGCTATATCAAAAACCATTCATTCCCAGTTATTTTGTCAGAATAAAGAACAACAAAATCACCCCCGAATTAAAATTAGTGATGGATTGTGGGACTGGAATTTGCAAACCAACACCATTTACTTTTCCCATTCTTGGAAAGCCATGCTGGGCTACCAAGACTCTGAAATCGGCGACAGTCCGATCGAGTGGTTACACCGCATACATCCTGATGACGTTGAAAAAGTAAGAGCAGAACTCACAGCGCATTTAGCCGAACGTACCCCTCAGTTCAAGAATGAACACCGGATTTTGCACAGAGATGGAAACTATCGTTGGATTCGCTCTCAGGGGCGTGTGGTTCGGGACTCTCAGGGCGAACTCTACCAGATGGTGGGATTCCAGACTGATATCACCGCCTACAAAGAAGCCATAGCCGCTTTACGCCACAGTGAAGCACAGTTTCGCACTGTTGCCGAAGCTCTCCCCTTGCCCGTCATCATTGCTAGTGCGCCACAGGGACTTATCCTTTACGTGAATCAGAGCTATGCCAAAACACCGTCCAATTCTCTTTTAGCGTTGTCTGCTGAGGAATTGATGGGTCGTAACGCCGCCGACTTCCTCTACAATCCAGCTGACCAAAAAGTCTTACAGAATCTTTTCGCCCAAAATGGTTACGTCCATCACTACGAACTGCCAGTCAAACGAGCAGACGGGAGAGCCATTTGGATAGACTTGTCCATCCAACCCCTATCAGATAAAGACCAAACTCTTTTTCTTGCCTGCTTCTTCGACATCACCAAGCGCAAGCAGGTAGAGGCAGAACTCAATCAGGCGCTGAATCTGTCAAATTTAGCCCAGGAGTTCACGACTGAGGACGAACATAACCAAGACTTACCCACTAAATCCCGACCTTCTCTGACTAAAGTCTTCAGTTTCATCGAAGCCAACCATCGAAATCCGATTAGTTTGCGAGACGTGGCTCAAGCGGTTGGTTACTCCGGTGCCTATTTGACCAATTTAGTCCAGCAAGAAACCGGACGCACGGTTCTCCAGTGGATTACCGAATACCGAATGGCAGAGGCACGCCTGTTGCTACTTAAAACCCAAAAATCAGTCAATCAGATTGCGATAGATGTGGGGTATCAGAGTACAGAGCATTTCATCCGTCAATTTAAAAAAATTCACAACAAAACTCCCAACGCCTGGAGAAATGAACATAAAATTAAGTAGGCGTGGATGATGATATAAGCGAAGAAATAACTATGATAGACAATGATTTTGACAATCTCAAAGACATAGAAGCCCAATTAATTGAAAGAGCGTGGCAGGATGAGGCGTTTCGACAAGCGCTGCTGTCCAATCCCAAGGCAGTTATTGAGGCAGAATTAGGAAATAAACTTCCTGAGGAGCTGCAAATTACCGTACTTGAAGAAACCCCGAATCTCATTTATATGGTGTTACCCATGAATCCGGATCAATTGACCGAGCCAGATTTGTCGGATGAGGAGCTAGATTTAGTTGCTGGAGGGAGTATGTTCACCGTGATGGGACCGAATCGTTTGAGTGTGTGCATCATTTGTCCTGGAGCCAAGAAACCGAGATGACCGAACCAACACCCAAAACTCGCCAAGAGTTAGCCGCCGAACTGATTGCCAAAGCTTGGGAAAGTGAGTCTTTCCGGCAAGAGCTACTCAGCCACCCCAAAGACGCGATCGCGAAACTACTAGGAACTAAGCTAGCAGAAAACTTAGACATCAGAGTTGTGCAAGAAACGCCCCAAAACCTGTACCTCGTTTTGCCCGTGAAGCCTGATAATACTTAATCTTTATAGGACTTACGCAAAGGATCTATATGTAGGGTGTGTTAGCGCAGCGTAACGCACCTTAATTGGTGGATTAGAATTGTAGGGGCGCACGGTGTGCGCCCAGAAAATCGGCAAAATCTATCCCACCATTTTAGCTGTGTCAGTCCAGTAGGGTGCTATCTTCGCAGCGTAACGCACCTTAATCAATATATAAGGAAGTAGTTTTGATGGAAAGACAGGAATTGAGAACTAGAATACTCAAGGCTTATGGTGCCAATGACTCGGAAACGGAAGAGTTGCTGGCGTATAACGAAAATGCTTTTAAGACAGCCAATTTAGAGCCGCCTATAAGCTTTCCCCTTGCACCTGAACCTCATGTTGCTACCTGGGAAAATTATCGAGCAGAAGCTACAGAAAAGGGAACATTTGAAACCCTGAAAAAAAGACTGATACAATTGCAGTTTCCGATTCAAGCCGGAATTAGCCAAACCGAGGCATATCGAGGGGCTACTCGCCGAGGTATTCCGGTTGAGAGTATGGCTGAAGCGACAGGTTTAGTCCTAACCCAACCGGAAGGATTACAATTAATCATACATCAAAGTCTAGCGGGAACTATACCCGTTCTGATTGCCGGAAATCGGGAAGATTTCGTACTTTTGGTGCAAGCCTTGACAACAAAAAATGAACCGAAACCCGTTCCGGCTTCTATGGGCGCTTGCATGGTGGCTGGTTTTAATAACTGGGACAGAATTCGCCAATATCGACAACAATGGGAAGCTAATCATCCTGATTATACCGGCGAAGCTAGTTGGATGGCTGAATTTAAACGGCTGATTCCCAAAAAAGAATTGTATCAGGATCGGTTTATGATTTTAAGCCAAGGACTTTACAGCGATGTATCGGCTCAGGATATAGGAGTTTCCGAAGCTGAGTGGTTAAGACTCTCCCTCGTCATTCGGCTGGAACATGAATGCACCCACTACTTCACCCGCCGCCTGTTTAACTCAATGCGAAACAACCCCCTCGACGAATTAATTGCCGATTATAGAGGAATTGTCGCCGCTATAGGTGACTATCGGGCGGATTGGTTTTTGCGGTTTATGGGGTTGGAGTCATTTCCCAATTATCGACAGGGGGGTAGGTTGCAAAACTATCGAGGTAGCCTCTCACCGGGAAGCTTCAAAATTTTGCAATCCTTAGTCGTTTCCGCTGCTAGAAACCTGGAAGCTTTCGAGCGTCAGCTTCTCAAACGTATTAATCCCGCCGCGATGGTAACTACTCTGTGTTGCCTAACGTTGGAAGAATTGGCTTCTGATGCCGTAGATATAGCAGCAGACACATCGATTAGGACTTTCGACACCATTGTAGAGACGTAGCATGCTACGTCTCTACTGATAAGAAACAAAAAATACGTCAATTGCCATCGAAAAATATATCAATTAGGTCATCCCTCATCTGTTTTATGATTAAAAACACTTTAAGGCTTAATTCCTATGTCGCTGGATTGATTGAACTTTAAGTTTTTGAATAAATTATGATCAGGTTTGGCTATCCTTCAATTAAGACATCAGGAACCCCGTTGTTTACAAGTTGATTTTGATGAGTTGTTTTTTCTGTATCTGCCTAGTTTTAACTCTTTGACTTGTCCTTCACTCGTCAAATTTAAGTAGGAAAACGACGATTATAACTATTTGCTTTCTGAATCATTTTTATGTACTGCTCTTATGGTACAGTTCCAGACATAGCCGGCTACGTCTGGACGATTCTCCCACAACGCCCTATAGCACTAAGCATGGTTGGTTGGGACTTATGTAAAAGCAGCAAAACCTGTTGGAGTAAACTTTTGACTTTTGACTTTTGACTTGCGCGTAGCGCCCTATCTGTCCATCTTTGGGAAAATACAGGAAATTTAGATGATGGAACAATTGTTACTAAGGGAACTGAGTAGTA
>CAKZMA010000291.1 GCA_937127375.1 uncultured Coleofasciculus sp.
TTTCCAAGGGGCGGACATAGTGATGGGTTTCTGGACGGGCTTGGCGGGAGGGTGCGTAGATGGCTTTGGCAACACCGGGTAATTGACCTTCTTTGCGGGTTGTGCCAAAGACAACCTGGTGACGCGGGTCTTGCGCCAAGGTAACAGCGAGGTGGCGAAATTGGGCGGGAAAGTTGGAATGCAAAAATAAGATTCGCATCAGATGATGTTTCGTAGTCTGGGATACAGTTTTTCTCTTGTGGACTTTTTCCTCGATAACTGGGGGATCTCGTAATCCATTATCACAGATCGGGGATTCGTTCAGAGTCTAATCTGTCGGTGATAATTAAAACTTTTCTTAGGAGTGGATTTAGATGAGAGATTTGTTGCTTTACAGAACGTTACGGGCAAAAAAAAATGTGAGAATAATTCTCATTTTAAAACGAGTTTGCGTTGGTTCAGCGATTTGGTAA
The DNA here is from genome assembly GCA_937127375.1 of uncultured Coleofasciculus sp. Taxonomy (GTDB): domain Bacteria; phylum Cyanobacteriota; class Cyanobacteriia; order Cyanobacteriales; family Coleofasciculaceae; genus Coleofasciculus. The sequence goes on from CAKZMA010000291.1 coordinate 453, forward strand.
AATCAAAAATTGGGGACTAGTGTGTCTAGTTTTAGGCAATTCCAGCTCAAGAGTCGCTGTCATGCCTGATTTAGCGAGAGTGATGCGCTAATTTGGCACATACAGGCGCAAAAAACTGTAGAGCTTGGATGTATGTATTTTTAATAAAAAATAGAAATTTTTTTTGACATTATTAGGTTAATGTAGTATATGCGATCGCGGCTATGGGGAAGTTATACCAAATTCGCTTTAGTTTGTAGTAAGGGCTTTAGCCCTAGATTCTGTTTGGTAACAGTTGCCAACCCAACCTAGGTGGAATAGATTTTACCATTGAATCGGGCGCACGCCATGCGCCCCTACGGTTTCCAGGCGTAATTCTAATTCATTAAATAAGGTGTGCCAAGCTAAAATTGTGGAATAGGTTGTAGGTTGGCTTGACGTAAGGAAACCTAACGAAATCTAGGGTTCGCATCCCTTACTACAAGCCGAATCTAATCTATCAAATTAGGTGTGCCATGCCACTAGATTGGGATGGGTATTGATTCAATTGAGATTGTGGGGTTGATCGCGGTTAGGTTGTAGGGGCGAGTCGCTGTTTATCGTCGGCGGTTTAGGGTTAACTTGTCTAGACTCGCCCTTGTCTAAATGTATGCGGTGTCAGATATTTATTGATACTGGATGCAGGGGAACCCAATATTATTTATTATTTTCCATTTTACCTGTGCCACGCCAGTTTGTGACCGGCGAAGACAGCGCAACTACAAGCGCAACTACGAACTTAAGCTAAATGGCGCTGACTGGCATAGCCGGGAAAGAAATGAATTAACTCTTTGAACCCGTTTCAACGGGACGCGAGCTCTTAGCCCCAACTTTAGTTGAGGGTTAAGGGTTGAGGAAGTCTAGATGAGTTCCTTGAATTTGGCGTAATTCATCGGGGGTTCCGGTGAGTTTGAGTTGTCCATTTTCGAGGAGAACAATCCAATCAGCACGGTTAATTACGCGAGGACGATGACTAATCATTATTGTGGTTTTCCCCTGTCTATTAAACAGTAAATTGTCCAGAACTTCGGCTTCGCCTACGGGGTCGAGAGCGCCTGTTGATTCATCTAAAATGAGTATCGGGGGGTCAGTAACAATTGCTCTGGCGATAGCTAATCGCTGGCGTTGTCCCCCAGAAATATTCGCCCCGAATTCACCTAAAACCGTTTGATATTTATCCGGAAGTTGTGTAATAAATTCATCAGCATTGGCAATTTGACAGGCGGTGACAATTTCCTCAAACGTGGCGTTGGGATAGCTGAATAGGAAATTCTCTAAAATGGAACGACTCCAGAAATGGGGTTCTTGGGGAACCAGAATAACCTGCTGTCGTAAACAGTCCAAGGAGAGATCCTGGAGATTATAAATGCCAATGCGAATATTGCCCGATTGCAGGGAATAGAGGCTGGCGATGAGTTTGGCTAAAGTGCTTTTACCACAGCCGGATTTACCGATTAATGCGGTAACTTTTCCGCCGGGAATTGTCAGGGAGAAATCCGTGAGTAGGTTAACTCTTCCGGTATGATGAAAGTTAAGATTGGTGCAGATAATATCCGCCGCGTCGGGAATTTTGGCAAAGGGTTTTTTGCTGTCCTCTGGGGTTTCTGGAGTGGCGTCAATGACTTCGGTGAGGCGTTCGGTTGCGGTTTTGGCACGGGTGAATTCATCCACAAAGGTAATTGTGGTTTTGATGAAGCTGGTAAAATTACCATTCATGCTGTTAAATGCCAGCAATTGACCGATGGTTAATTCGTCTCCAATAACGAGGCGACTCCCAAACCAGAGTAAGGCAATACTACCAATATTGGAGACTAATCCAGAGAATACGTTATTATAAATGGCAATTTGAATCGTGCGGAAGGTGACATTGGCAAGGCGACCAAATCGACTTTGAAATTCCTCCCAGGCTTGGGGGGCGGCGTTGGTGGTTTTTAGGGTGAGTGCGCCTTTAAAGGTTTCGACTAAAACCCCTTGGTTTTCGGCATCGGTGACTAGAACTCGGCGGGTTTTCTGTTGTAGGGTGGGGAGGAAAATGATTGTGGACAGGGTCATTAACACAGCAATTACCGCCGCCGCTATTGTCAGTTTCCAGCTATAGAATAGCATGAATCCCAAGGAAACTAGGGCAATGAAGAATTCACTGGGGAGGCTGATAATCGCTTGAGAGACGAGTTGGTTAATTTCACGGATATCGCGGAGACGGCTAACGATTTCACCACTGCGACGGGATTCGTAGTAACTTAAGGGAAGGCGCAGGATTTGCCGTCCGAATTCCAGGACGAGTCCTAATTCTAAGCGTTGGGCAAAATGGGCGATGAGATTTGACTGGACGAGTTGTAAGCTGCTTTGCACCAGGTTCATGATCATCACTGCAATCACGATTCCGGTTAGCAGTTGGGTATCTCCCTGTACCAACACCTCATCAGTAAGAATTTGAATAAAGAAGGGGTAAGCTAGGGAAAGTAAACCGAGAACTAGGTTAATTAATAAGGCTTCGCCGAGAATGCCTTGATAGGGTAAGACGCGCTTGAAGAAGCGGATAAAGCCACTGGGTTTGTCGCTATCATCCGGTTGGGTAAAAAAGCGACTGGCATCCGGTTGGAGTAAAAGCATTACCCCATTAAACCAACCTTGGGCGAGTTCGGATTTGGACAGATAACGGATACCTACACCGGGATCAGCGATGATGTATTTTTTGCCCCGTTGTCCATATAATACGACCCAGTGATAGCCTTTCCAGTGAATGACAGCAGGTAGTGGGGCTTGATCTAATTTGTCGAGAATTTCCGGGGTGGCTTTAACGGAACGGGCATTAAATCCTAGGGCTTCCGCGCCTCGTTTTAATCCCAGTAATGTGGTTCCTTGTTGTCCGGTGCCAACGGCTTCTCGGATACGACTAATGGTAAAGGTACGCCCGTGATGTTTAGTAATCGTTGCCAGACAAGCGGCGCCGCAGTCTTCTTCGCTGTGTTGGAGAACACTCTGATATTTCTTCACTCCTTATTGCTAACTCACTTAACTTTTATACGTCCTATGGTTAAGTGTACAAACCTTTGGGCATAGGTTGTGGCATTCTATGATGTCATTGTTTCTCCTTCTCTCTAGTTCTCAGATTTCTTTAAGACATCGGGAAACTCGCCTTTAGTGTCGGGAGCATGTCACCGTTGTAGGTTGGGCTCTTGGAACGTAGGCGGAAAGAGTAACCCAACGCGAGCAAACTATAGCAGTAGACACATCGATTAGGACTTTCGGCACCATTGTTCCAGACGTTGCATGCAACGTCTGGAACATAAATGATCTGTCCTAAGCTGTCATGCATTTAAATTGGGTATTAGTAGCGAGCTTTCTGGCTCGCACTACAAGGATTTCGCCATTATTGACATTAAGGTTTAAATGCCGAACAGCTTAACCACTATGGCAGTTGCTATAACTTGGACATTTTCTGCAAACTTGACATGCTCACTTAGTGTCTCATTCTTTGCAGTTTTCGGCAAGGGCAATGACAGTATTATGCCATTGAGTTGTCTCATTCTTACCATCAACTTGGCAGAAAGAGGAAAGACATGGCTTGATTTATTGTCTTATCTTGTTAATTAAGGCTCAGTTTTTTAGCCATCACAAAACTCTCAAGGAGAAAGAAAATGAAAATTGCCATAGAGGAAAGTAAGCCATCGGCTCAGGGGAAGCATGAATTAGAACAACAAAAACAGGAACCTACGCCAGAAATCTGCTTATGGCAGGAATTAGAAACAAAAGAACTGGAGAATATAGCTGGGGGTTACCCGTATTTGAATTGGCTTAGGGCTATAAGGTATACTCTCTATTAGGGATAAGACCTCTGTTTATCCCAAGAGGGAACAGGCAACAGGCAACAGTCCAAATGTCCTAACCTGCTTGGGTACTGCTATACCCTAATAATCTAACCTACTGGATGAGGGACGCACGGAGTGTCATTGGTGTCAACTTAAGGTAGAAAACCAATGCTGGCAAGGTTTTAAACCGTGTCTATCT
>CAKZMA010000292.1 GCA_937127375.1 uncultured Coleofasciculus sp.
TTTTAACGGGGCTGCCCTAATCATGCCTGATTTTGGTCATGGTTTCAGGTCAATCAAGCATGATTCTTAACATCAATGGCACGCTCCAGTCAGCCTTTGGGGATTGCCTCCACCCTTGATATACCGTAGGGTGGGCATTGCCCACCAGCATACCAGTCAGTACCACTCTTCTTAACATAAGGTCATACGTCGCAACTTACAAATCGCCAATGGAGTCTTATGTGGTGATTTGTCGCACTCAGAAACCCCAGGAACGAAGGGGTAAAATTTTACTGATTGATGCGGTAAAAGAGGTGGCGCGGGTACAGGCGCAGAGTTTCTTGAAGCCGGAACACCAGAAACAGATTTTAGCGGCGTATCGCGGGTTTAGGGATGAGGAGGGGTTTGCTAAGGTGGTGACGGTTGAGGAGGTTGCCCAACAGGATTATCGTTTGTCGATTCCGCTTTATGTGCGTCGGGCGTTGGAAAATGGGACGGAGACGGATAAGCGTAGTTTAAAGGAACTATGGTCGGATTGGCAGGAGTCGGGGCGGGAGTTTTGGCGACAGATGGATAAGGTGGTTGAAATGTTAGATCAGATCATTTAAGTTGAAAAAGTTTACCAATTTGGTAAACTTTTAATAGAGAAGTCAATATGGATGTAAATTTTGCCGATGAGAAAATTAAAAAACTCTGCGAACAATCATCCTTAGCTCAAAAGAAGCTGGGAGCGAAAGCAGCACGGAAGCTCAAAAGACGATTAGCTGATTTACTCACAGCTCGATGTGTTGTTGAGTTGGTTGCTGGACGACCTCATCCTGTGCAGCCTCATAAACTCGGCAAACGCTTTTATCAAAAATTTTCTGATGTTGAAGAACTCTTTGCCCTTGACCTCGATAGCGGAGTTCGTTTAGTCTTCCAAGCTGATGTCGAACCACTTCCTTTGAAGAAAGATGGAAGTTTAGACTGGGCAAAGGTTTCTCAGATTTGTATTGTATTTATAGGGGATTATCATGACTAATTTTACTCATCCCTTCAATCCTGATTGGATATCTCCTCCAGGAGACACAATTGATGATTTGCTAGAAGAACTAGACTGGACGCAAGCGCAGTTAGCAAAGCGTTTGGGCTATACCACCAAGCACGTTAGTCAGCTTGTCAACGGGAAAGCACCAATCACTGAAGACACAGCATTGAAGCTGGCGCGGGTGTTAGGTAGTACGGAGGAGTTTTGGCTAGAACGCGAAGCTCAATATCGTGCTGCTTTAGTGAAAGTTGAAGAAACCGGATGTCTTGAAAGCTGGGTTGATTGGCTTGATGAAATTCCTATAAAGGTGATAAAGGAATTACAAAAAGCGTGCAAAATTACCGACTGTCGTTTGGATGCAAAAAACAAGCCTGGGATTGTGAGAGAGTTGCTTGAGTTTTTTGATGTGGCTTCTCCTGATGAATGGCGAGCTTGTTATGCTCAACTTGAGGGGCAGTTCCGACGTTCTTATACTGGACAGGATAATACGAATGTAATTACAACTTGGATGCGCCTGGGTGAACTTGAGGTTGAGAAGCAAAGCTGTCCCCATTTCAACCGTGCCAAGTTCGAGAAAGCGGTTCAGGAAATTCGGACACTCACGGTACTACCACCGGAAGACTCTATACCCCGTCTGCGACAGCTTTGTTTGGAAGCAGGGGTGTTGTGGGTGTTGGTTCCAAAAATTCCAGGCGCACGGGTGAGTGGGTTAGCGCGGTGGTTGAATCGCCATCGACCTCTAATTCAGATGTCTCTCTATGGCAAGTCTAATGACCGCTTCTGGTTTACTTTCTTCCATGAAGCTGCTCATATTCTTTTACATGAAAAGGCAAGTAAAGAGGCTATCTTTTTGGATGAGTGGGAGCAGGGAGAAAAAATAGAGTCAGACCAAGAACATGAAGCCAATGAACAGGCGAGAGATTGGTTGATTCCTCGTCAGTATGAAGCGGAACTCTATTCTCTTCGGTCTAAGGAAAAAGTTACTGCCTTTGCTGAGAAGATAGGGATTCATCCTGGAATTGTTGTTGGTCGTTTGCAGCATGAAGGTAAAGTTCGCAAGGACTGTATGAATGGTTTAAAGGAGAAAATGACGATGAATGTAATTGAGAAAATGCCTCAACCAACTGACGAATCAGCACAAGAGACTGAGCAGAGTGCTTATGATTTAGCAGTAAAGCTAGGAGTGATTGGTGCTGCCAAAAATCTACCGCCTGACCTCAGCAGTAACAAAGAGTATATGAGTGGGTTTGGGGGTTAATGGGGATTCGCGTGATTGCTGATACGGGACCGTTGGTAGCGATTGTTTCTGAGCAGGACGACTATCATCAAGTTTGCGTAAAAGCCTTAGAGAAAATCAATTTTCCCCTACTTACTTGCTGGTCAGTTATAACGGAAGCACAGTTTCGCTTGAAACAGGATAGGGAGGCGGTGAAAAAGTTATTCGAGATGGTTGAAGGAGGTCTTGTAGAGATAGTGGATTTACCCGAAGACGCTGTAACTTGGCTGAAGGATTTCCTTTATAGGTACTACGTTAGTAATCCTCACAGCCGGAGACAAGTAGAGCTTGCTGATGCGTCTGTTTGTTATTTGGCTGAGTCGATGGGAATTGATACTGTTTTTACGATAGACCGAGAAGATTTTGCTATCTATCGAATCAATAAGAATCAGTCTCTAAATATTATTCCTGGATTCAATTAAAGATATGAAGCCACAACCTAATCCTAATGCGAAAGAACCTGTAAACTCTGAGATGAAAAACTATGAATATTTGTTGCAATATATTGCTGAAACTAAGAACACAGAATGTAGAAGACCTTGACAAGAGTTTCGTGGGATTGCACCCAATTTATTAGAAGGTCAAGATGCTCAGGAATGGGTTAGTCAGATGCGGGATGAATGGGAGGAGCGCGATCGTGCCTGGAGGAAGTCAGAGTGACTTTAGATGAGGCTTTGTTAACCAATGATGACCAATTCCGACGGGTTTCTGAGTTACGAGTGTTGATGGTTGAGGGTTTTGTGGAAGGGGATGTTTCTTAAGGGGTGAGGAGAAGAAGTTAAAATCTGGGTGGAAATGGGTTAAGTTTGGTGATGTGGTTCGCCTGAGTAAAGAACGCAGTAAAGACCCTGAAGCAGACGGTATTGATCGTTATATTGGACTTGAACATATTGACCCCGATGATTTAAAGATTCGCCGTTGGGGATTGGTTTGTGAGGGAATCACCTGTTGCACCGCCTCACCGCCTCGATAGAATGAAAAGCAAAGAAACATGAATAAACGCAAGGAGTCTGTAATCAGCTATGCGAATGCTACATACAATGCTGCGCGTCGGTGAC
>CAKZMA010000293.1 GCA_937127375.1 uncultured Coleofasciculus sp.
CTTCGCTTTTTTTGCACCGGAGTTGGGGAACCGGATTCTCTTGCTCCCCTTTTGCTCCCCTCTTGCTCCCCTCTTGCTCCCCTCTCCCAAACTTGGGAGAGGGGCTGGGGGTGAGGGCTTGGCTATAATTGGTGCGTTACGCTGCGCTAACACACGATGGCGGCGTGGCACACCTTATTTGATGAATTAGAATTGGTTCGTAGTTAGGGAACTTCAGCCCTCTCCAGCTAAACGTTATAGCACTCTTTGTGCTTACTACAAACCCACTACAAATAGTCACAGTAATCAAGCTTGCTGGGGGATGACCATCCGAAAACAATTACTATCCGTGAAAATTTGCGAGAAATGCGCGAACAATGGAATCAATAGCGTTTCTCCTTTGTATGAATTTATGGCTACCCTGGAATACCCATACATTTAAATTATTGAAAGGATAGTAAGGACTGATGAAAGAGTGGCTAAATCTCCTTCATAATAGTAATATAAACAAATCCTTTTAGCTGCCACCACAAGACCGAAAATTGTTGGTTAAGACTGGAGGGAGAAGGATAACAGGTAAAGACACAATCAGTTGTGCTTACAGGGAAAAAGTGGGTTTAGCCAGGACAACAGCACAGCTAGGAGCGTGTCGGCGTCGCTCAGGATTGCACTCAATCTCTAAGTTAACCCGATCCGTGGAGTTACTCTCCCCTGCGGGAACAGCAAAGGGAAACGAGAAGGCTCTGCCGATATTTCTTAATTCAACCGACAACATTAGCATTTTTTATCAGCCATATCTTGCTAGTGTAAGAAGGCAAGAATCAGGAGGCAGAAGGCAGGAGGCAGAAGGCAGAAGGGAAGAACGCTTATAAGTAGTCGGATAAAAGAAAACGTCACTGTAAGCTGTCATGCATTTAAATTGGGTATTAGTAGCGAGCAAAATGCTTGATGTAGCGAGCAAGATGCAAAGCCTTCGGCATGGCTTCGCTAAACGCACTACGGCAAGGGTTACGCCATTATTGATATTAAGGTTTAAATGCCGAACAGCTTAGTTATTTCCACCACACTGCACTTGGGAAAAGATTCGCTCTAGTTCAATACAACTTGACTCGGATCAAGTGTTTGTGCTAAAAAATAAGTTTTTTTAGAGGAATTCTCGATCCTGTCCACTTAGCTTAAGCTGTCATGCATTTAAATTGGGTATTAGTAGCGAGCAAGATGCAAAGCCTGCGGCATGGCTTCGCTTAACGCACTACAAGGATTTCGTCATTATTGACATTAAGGTTTAAATGCCGAACAGCTTATCACTCTTGTTGAGTTGAATTATGTCCTCAAGTCTAGCAACAACAATGGTAGAACGACCAACCTTTCTCGATTTAACTGAACTCGATCACCCTAACCTCCAGGGTTCAGAGCAAAATGCAGCCGGCTTAAGTGATCTGGTGGCAAATATTCCCGGTGCGATTTATCGCCGCGCCGGGGATTCTCAGTGGACAACCCGATTTATTACTCCCGCCATTGAGGATATTTGCGGTTATCCCGCCAGTGATTTTATTAAGAATCGAGAACGGTCTTTGATAAGTATTATTCATCCTGATGATAAACCAATTATTGAACAAGCGCTTGAAAAACAGCTAACCCATAAACAGCCTTATTGGTTGGAATATCGGATTGTGCGAGCCGATGGATCTGTGGTTTGGATTTGTGATAAAGGACAGGGGATTTTTGACGAAACTGGACAACTTCTCTGGTTGGATGGAATCATCCTGGATATTAGCCAGCGTCAACCTGAGGGTCACGTTAACCATACGATGCAACCGTCAGAAACCATTCAGGAGTCTGACGCACTCTATCACTTGATGATGGAAACGGCGTCAGAGGGAGTTTGGATGTTTGATGTGAACAGCCAAACCATTTTTGCTAATTCTCGTATGGCGGAAATGTTAGGTTATCGCGTCGAAGAAATGATCGGGCGATCGCTCTTTGATTTCATGGATGCAGAAAGTCGCCCTCTTTATTCAACCTATATCTTGCGTCGTCGCCACGGAATCCACGAGCGCCACCCGTTTAAGTTTCGCCGTAAAGATGGCTCAGAGTTATGGGCAATTGTGTCTGCTACGCCCATTTTAAACGCTCAGGGTGAGTTTGTTGGCGTGTTGAGGATGATTACTGATATTAGTGATACCCATCAGGAATCCACGCAACGCCAACAGGCGGAAAATGCCTTGCGAGAGAGTGAACGGCGATTCCGGGCTATTTTTGATGCAACCTTTCAATTTATTGGTTTGCTTAAACCCGATGGTATCGTTTTAGAAGCCAATCAAACCGCATTAAATTTTGGCGGATTGCGGCGTGAAGACGTGGCGGGGCGTCCATTTTGGCAAACGAAATGGTGGAGTCATTCGCCGGAAATCCAGAACCAATTAAAACATGCGATCGCGGCGGCGGCGATGGGTAAATTTGTGCGCTATGAAGTGGAGGTTGTTGGCGCGAATAACCAGGTGATCACGATTGATTTTTCTCTCAAACCTGTAACTGATGAAACCGGACAAGTTGTACTCTTGATTCCCGAAGGTCGTGATATTAGTGAGCAGAAGCAAATTAGAGAAGCTTTGCGCCAGTCGGAAGGTCGATTAAAACTCAAAAATAAAAAACTCAAGCAGGTATTACGTCAACTAAAAAACGCTCAAGCTCAACTGGTTCAAAATGAAAAAATGATTAGTTTGGGTCAGATGATGGCGGGTATCGCTCATGAAATTAATAATCCAATTAGCTTTATCTATGGCAATGTTACTTATGCTCGCGACTATACCCTAGACTTGTTCAATTTGCTCGACCTCTATGGCAAACACTATCCAGAACCTGTAGCCGAAATCCACGATCAGATTGAGAGGATGGATCTGAATTTCTTAAAAGCAGACTTTCCTAACCTGCTCAATTCCATGCAAGATGGAGCAGAACGTATCCGGGAAATTATTCTGTCTTTACGGAACTTCTCGCGTTTAGATGAAGCCGAACAGAAGTTCGTCAATATTCATGATGGGATCGATAGCACTCTGCTTATTTTACAGCATCGATTAAAAAAGACCGTCTTTCCCAAAGAAATACAGATCATCAAAGACTATAGTCAACTTCCTCGGATTCAATGTTATCCCAGTCAGCTTAATCAGGTGTTTATGAATTTACTCAATAATGCCATTGACGCCTTGGAACAGAAGGAAAAACATTATCCTCACTTAGACGGTCATAAAAGGATTACGATTCAAACTAGCGTGATCACGCCTGATAATCAGGGTTTATCGACTCCAGATGAAGACATACTGAGTCCCGAAAACAAGGCAGAAATTAGAAGAAAGGCAGGCGACGACACTGATCAAAATGCTGCTTCTGTGATCATTCGCATTGCTGACAATGGTATTGGTATTCCCAAAACCTTACAAAAAAACATACTCGACCCATTCTTTACCACTAAACCTGTGGGTGTTGGTACAGGTTTGGGGTTATCAATCGCCCATGCAATTATTGTCGAAAAACACGGCGGTAAACTTAGTTATCAGTCTGAACCCGGTCAAGGAACAGAATTTATCATCGAACTACCAATACACTAACCTCTAAATTAAGATTGTAGAGACGTTGCATGCAACGTCTCTACAATCACGGCGTTTCCCGCAGTGCTTGCAGATAATCTATCGCGGCTTCCAGTTTGGAAGAATAGCTATAGGAAAACTCTTCAAACCAAAGCCCCTCATCAGAATGTGGCTTCAAATTATTTAACCAGTCTTGGGCTTGTTGCTTGAGGGCTTCCCGTTTGCGCTGTTCTCGCTGTTTTACCTTGAGTTCTTCCTCTTGCTGTTGCTGCTGTCGTTTCCGTTGGGCTTCGCGCTCTTGCTCCTCAAACTCAGCCTTCAGTTCTGATAGCATACTATCTTCTACAGGCGATCGCGAAGATTGGGATGAGAAAATAGGTTGATAGGTTGACGAATTCGTTGCAGGTGATTTCAAGTCATCCTCATCCAACAGAGGTTTTTTCTCCGGGGGTTTTCCCTGGTCTTTTTCTTGATATTCGGCTTTAATTTGGGCTAATAAGTCATCGGGGGATTCTGCCATAAGACGAAACTCTCAGTTAGGAGAGATTTTTTGATCAACAGTTACAATTAAGGACATATTCTCAAATGGTCATGTCCTCTATATCTTCTATTTTAATCAGCTTTGCTATACCGACTCTGACACCGAATCCCTTGATGTTTGCTCAGAGCGATCGCCTGACGTAAGGATCGGATACTAAACCAAAACAGCATGATACTCACAGATGAGGTAAATGCACCCCCTGTGTTCTCAAACACACGCTCACTTGGTTATCTAATCGATTACAGCATTGAGTAACACGTCCGTTAAGGTCATGTCCTCCATATCCTCAATCGTCACCGTATCTACAATGTCAAACTTCGCACCCGCACCTTCGAGTTCATCATCCAGAATCTTGAGGAACTTCGTGGCTTGAGGATCACTGCCAATTTGGATAAAAGAAATGGCTAACTCTTCATCCTTATCAATTCGGCGTGACGCTTCGATAATCACCTTCATCACGGCTTTGCGGTCATCGGGTTCCCCATCCGTAACCACCAGTAGCGTTTCACCATTCAACTTCGTCTGACCGCTAGTCTTGCGCTGAAAATAGTTATTCAGGGCATCTTCCAAGACAGATGCCAAGTCTGTGCGTCCTGATGGCTCATTTTCCTGGAATACCTGCATGACTTTACTAGCCGTCACGCCATCATAACGTCTGAAGCGACCCGAAAATAGGTAAATAGTAATGCCATCAGGATCAAATTCTTCGCATTTATTCGCTAAAGCCAGAGTAGACTCTTGCATAACATCCCAGCGGCTTTTCCCAGAATACTGGTCTCGGATGGACATACTGCCGCTTTTATCAATGATTAAGGTATAATCTCGTTTCTCTAGCATAAAAACGTTCCCAAATCTACTACAGTCCTTCTCAAGGGTATCAAACCCACCAATAGGCGATCGCCAAGCGACAGATGTAGAGACGTTGCAGGCAACGTCTCTACAGCATTAGGATGCCAACTCAGATAAGGTTTCCTGAAGCGGCTGCCAACGGAAATAGCGATCGCCTCCCATTTCAATTGCCACTTTCACCCGCTTCTCCTGCTTAGGCAACGCGATGAAATATTCAAGTTCTTGGCGCGACAGACTACTGCCCTCAATCAGCCACAGTACCATCCCTTTCGACTTAGGCGGTAGCGTTTCCAGTTGATACGTCAGGATAGGCGGGATAAAGTAAACCTCACCCACCGCAGCGCTTTGACCGATCGTTTTCTTCCCCAAATGCGGCGGACGAACACCGTGAACACCCGTCAGATAAGCGGCTGGATCGCCCAATCCTTTCGCTGAGAGGGAAATCGTCGTATAACCCGTCGCCCGCAGTCGTCGCCGATAACGTCCTTCAAATCCTCCCTCCAAGGGAGCGTACAATGCCAATGTGCCGGACTGTTCTAAATCCCGAATGAACGTCTTTCCGGTGGTGATCAGTGCCATCTATTTCTCCGATTCCGCCTTAAGTTTTGTTAATTCTTATGAGCCAATTATATAGGTATAGAGGCTTCCTGGCACATCTGGGTTCATAGGACTCGGTTCGTGCATTGAAGACCCGCGCAACTCACACTCAATAGCGCATTGTTAGTATACTGTAGGGGCGGGTTGAGGAACTAGCGCTAGCTGATTACCAATAACTGAACCACAAAACCCGCCCTTGTGCTGTAGGGGCGGGTTGGGGAACTAGCGCTGGCTTGTTACCAATAACTCAACAACAAAACCCGCCCTTATTCATAAGTAAGGATTGTTAAGATAGAGCCAGTTTTCCTAACAATTTCCGTCCATGGTTTCGTTCAACTATCCTGTTCCTCAAACTGATCCACCTTGTTCACCGAGGGAAACGCTACCGACGATGTATGATCTTCCGAGTGAAGATCCAGAGGAACCCGGTTTGCCTGACGAATTCCATGATTGGCAAGCACAATTGTTGAGCTTGACATTTTGCCCTCCCCACTATTCCCTCTCACAAATCTTTTATGCCAGCGACTTAAACCTTTACTATGATGTGCGTCATCCCCTGTGGTACAAGCGCCCAGATTGGTTTGGGGTTGTCGGTGTACCGCGACTGTATGATGATGTGGATATGCGCCTGTCTTATGTGGTTTGGCAGGAGGGCGTCAATCCATTCGTTGTTGTGGAATTGCTCTCACCTGGAACCGAGAGAGAAGACTTAGGAGAATGGCAAGCGCAAGGGCGAGAATCTGAGACGGAACAAGGTGGAGAAAATGGGCAAGACATTCAGCTTCCCACTGAAGATAAACCACCGCGAAAATGGCAGGTTTACGAGCAGATTTTACATATTCCTTACTATGTCGTATTCAGCCGTTACACCAATCAGCTACGGGCGTTTAAACTGAATGGAGCGCATTATCAAGAGTTAGAGGTACAAGATGGGCGAGTATGGATGAGTGAATTAGGCTTAGGTTTAGGATTATGGCAGGGAGAGTTTCAAGGGATTAATCGCCTATGGTTGCGTTGGTATGATGCTCAAGGAAACTGGATTCTCACAGAAGCCGAACAAGAAAGACAACGAGCTGAACAAGAAAGACAACGAGCTGAACAAGAGAGACAGCGAGCCGAAGCCACACAAGCTCGGTTAGATGCTTTGATTGAGCGACTGCGAGAATCGGGAATTGACCCCGATACCTTTTTCCAGGATCAG